>NZ_JADDIL010000016.1:0-134498 GCF_020826795.1 Microtetraspora sp. AC03309
GCGGTGTGTGCGGGGAGGCGGGTGGGAGGCGCAAGTACTCGATCACCGCGGGTCGATCCGCGCTTGGACCGTGGTGCCCCGACACGGTCACCGCGATGACCGTCAGGACGATCGCGACCACCACGTCGGCGGCGAGTGCTCTGCGGGACGGTCTCGGGGGTTCGTCGCCATTCGGCCCCGGCGTGTCGTCCAGGTAGTCGTCATCCGGCCGGCCGCCCAGGTCGGGCACATGCCGCCACCACGGTGGTCGTTCACCGATCTCCACCGGCACATTGTCACGCCTGCCCGTCCCTCCCGCATCGGCCGTCGTGACGGGGCTCATGGTCCTGGGGGAGTACATCGCAGGGATGACTCGGCGGCCCTTCGTTCTCAGGAGGTACGCGATCTCGGTAGGACGGCCGACGCGCACCGGCAGGGGAGTGCCTAGTTTCGTTCCCGCCGGCCCGCCGCTCTGGAGCCGCGATCTCGGCGAAAGCGGCGCGACGCCGTTCATGACCGCCTTTCAGGAGGACATAGCGTGACTTCTGTCCTGCAGGCCCAGGCACTGGGCAAGAGGTACGGCAAGCGCTGGGCGCTGCGCGAGTGCACCATCGACATTCCGGCGGGCCACGTCGTCGGGTTGGTGGGTCCCAACGGGGCCGGCAAGACGACGCTGCTGAAGCTGGCCGGCGGCCAGCTGGTACCGACCACGGGCGGCATCACCGTGCTCGGCGGCCGGCCCGCGGGCACGCCCGCGCAGCTGGCCAGGGTCGGGTTCGTCGCCCAGGACACCCCCGTCTACGCGGGCCTGACCGTCGCCGATCACCTGCGGCTGGGAGCTCGGCTCAACCCACGCTGGGACGCCGCCATGGCACGGGAGCGCATCGCGCAACTCGGTCTCGCCCCCACCCAGCGGGCGGGCAAGCTGTCGGGCGGCCAGCGCGCCCAGCTCGCCCTCACCCTTGGGCTGGCCAAGCGGCCCGAGCTGCTGATCCTGGACGAGCCGGTCGCCTCGCTCGACCCGCTGGCCCGCCGCGAGTTCCTGCAGGGGCTGACGGAGGCCGCCGTCGCGCACAAGCTGAGCGTGCTGCTCTCCTCCCACCTGGTCTCCGACCTGGAACGGATCTGCGACTACGTGATCGTCCTCGTCGACTCCCGCGTCCACCTGGCCGGGAAGGTCGGCCGGTTACTGGCCGCCCATCACCGGCTCACCGGCCCACGCCGCGACCCCGACCGGCTCCCCGCCGGCCAGCACGTCGTCTCCGCCGGCCACACCGACCGGCAGAGCACGTACGTGATCCGGACCGACACCCCGATCCACGACCCCGCCTGGACGGTCACCCAGCTCAGCCTGGAAGACCTCGTCCTCGCCTACATGGACAAGCGCACCACCGACAACCGGCGAGCCGCCCTGGAGGTGCAGCGATGATCTGGCTGACCTGGCGACAGTTCCGCGGCTCGGCCACGATGATGGCCGCCGTACTCGTGGTTCTCGCCGCCGCCCTGGTCCTGACCGGCCCGGATCTGGCCTCCGGCTACGCTGCCGGGATCGCCGACTGCACTCCGGACGACACCTGCCGCGACTTCTTCGACCGGTTCTTCGGCGAGTACGACATCCCCTTCCTGACCCTCACCCTCGTCGTGCTGATCCTGCCGGCGCTGATCGGGCTCTTCTGGGGAGCTCCGTTGATCACCCGGGAGCTGGAGGCGGGCACGCATCTGCTGGTGTGGAACCAGAGCGTCACCCGCGGCCGCTGGCTGGCGGTCAAGCTCGGGTTCACCGGCCTGGTGGCCATGGCCGCCGCCGGCGTGTGCGGCCTCGCGGTGACCTGGTGGTCCGACCCCCTGGACAGGTCGGCCGTTCCGGAAATGGCGCAGATGGCTCCCGTGGTGTTCGGCGCGCGCGGTTTCGCCCCGATGGGGTATGCGGCCTTCGCCTTCGCCCTCGGGGTGACCGTGGGCATGCTGGTGCGCCGCACCCTGCCCGCCATGGCCCTCACCCTGGCCGTCTTCGTCGCGATCCAGATCGCCATGCCGCTGCTCGTCCGTCCTCACCTGATGCCCCCGGTCACCGGGACCTTCGAGCTCGGCCGGGAGAATGTGGACGGCCTCGGCGCGCCGAGAGGCGGATCCCTGCAGATCTTCCTGAGGACGTCGGCCGTTCCCGGCCACGCGGGCGCCTGGGTCCTGTCCAGCAAGCTGGTCGATCCGTCCGGACGTACGATCTCCAGAGGAGACGGGAGCTCGGGACCGTCGTCGACGATCGTGCGGGCCGTCCCGGTCTCCACGACGTCGGGACCCTGCTCACCGCAGGGACTACCCGCGGGTGGGTGCATAGCCGAGATCAACCGGCTCGGCTACCGGCAGCAGGCGACCTACCAGCCCCTTGAGCGCTTCTGGCCCTTCCAGTGGATCGAGACCGGGATCTACGCTCTGCTCACCCTCGGCCTCACGTGGTTCTCCTTCTGGTGGGTCCGGAGGCGCCTGTCATGACCGTGATCAGGACCGCGGCCTCCGCCGGGCTCGCCCTCCTGCTGGCGGCGGCCTGCACGGCGCCGACGCCACCGCGTGGCCAGGCGGGCACACCAGCCGGTACGGTCTGCGCGCCACCCTCGGGAGTCCCCGGGGCGGAGACGGCCACCACGATCGACGTCATCGAGCAGGCGTACTTCTGCATCCTCGGCGACTACTACAGCGGCGCCACCCTGGACGCCCGCTCGCTGCTGACCGCCGGATTCGCCGCCCTGACGCAGGAGCTCAACCGCGACGGGCGCGACGTGCCCGGCGCCACCATGCCGGCGCTGACCGGTGACCGGAAAGCCGACTGGACCGCTTTCGAGACCGCCTACAGGAAGATCACCGATCAGGTCCCCGACCTGCGCGACAAGCTGGCCGTCGCCACCCTCCAGGCCGTCGTGGCCGCCCTCGGCGACAACCACGCCCGCTGGACGCACGACCTCAAGCGGCCGCTCGACTACTACGACGGCGACGGCTACGGCCTGGGCCTCGAAGCGAACGTCAACGGCCCGCAGGTGGACGGCAACCCCGGCGTCGCCCTCGGCCCGTTGTTCGTCACCACCGTGCTCGGCGGCGCCGCGCAGGCCGCCGGACTGCGCTCCGGCGACATCATCGAATCGATCAACGGATCGGCGCCCTTCATCGACGGCGAGGCCACCCCGGCGATCGCCGCTCTCTATCCCGAGTACCCGGAGGCGCGGCCGGTGCGGCTGCGGCTGCTGCGGCAGAGCGACGGCCGCCGCTGGAGCGTGACCCTCAAACCCGGCCTCTACCCGCGAGACCTGGCCACCCTGCGAGTAGTGCGGTCGAAGCTGCTGGACGACGACATCGCCTACGTCCGGATGACCGGATTCGCCCCCGACTCCGCGAACCGGGTCCTACGGGCGATCACCAGGCTGCGCACCGGCCAGACCATCACCGGCGTCGTACTGGACCTGCGCGGCAACGGCGGCGGCAACCCCGCGGAGGCGACCCGGCTGCTGAGCGCGTTCGTCCACGGCAGGAACACCGCCTACCAGTGCACCGTCGACGGCACATGCCAGGCCATGCCGACCGATGACACCGTCGAGTTGCTCAACCTGCCGCTGACGGTGCTCACCGACCGCGGCTGCGCCTCGGCCTGCGAACACTTCAGTTCCGCGGTCAAGGACCTGCGCATCGGCCCGCTCGTCGGCACCAGAACCGCCGGCGTCATCTCCGGCCCGGCGCGGACGTACCTGCTCGCCAACAACACCATGCTGAGCTTCCCCGCCAGGCACCACCTCGGCCCCGACCGCGAGGTGATCGACCGGATCGGCGTGCCGCCCGACCACTACGTGCCCCTGACCCCGAAGGACGCGGCCGCCGGACGCGACCCCGCCCTGGCCAAGGCCCTGACCCTGCTGCACACGTGAAGGGACCTCGCCATGAGAAGACTCCTGACCCTCGCCGCGGGACTGGCCGTCTACGCCACGTCCGCCTGCTCCGCGCCCGCACCGCCCAGAGCCGACGCCCCGCGGGCCGAACGGACCGGCCCCGCCACCCTGCCCGCCCCGACCGGCCCCCATCCGGTCGGCACCACCGTCCTGTATCTGAAAGACGCCTCCCGCCCCGATCCCTGGAACCTCGACGCCGATGCCAGGGAGCTCAAGGTCACCCTGTGGTATCCGACCAAGCAGCGCGACGGGCAGCGCTCGCCGTACATGACAGCCAAGGAGGCGGAACTGCTCCTGAGGGGCTCAGGGGTCTCGACCGCGCCCTACGACACGCTGAGCAAGACGCGAACGAACGCCGTCAAGGACGCCGAACCTGCGGGGCGGAAGCTTCCGCTGGTGGTGCTCTCCCCGGGCTTCACCAAGCCGGTGAGCACGCTCACCTCCCTGGCCGAGGAGCTGGCCAGCCGAGGGTACGTCGTGGCCGGGATCGACCACACCTACGAGAGCTACGCCACCACCCTGTCCGACGGCCGGGTCGCCGAATGCCTCGCCTGCGACAGCGACACCGACCCCGGCTTCGGCACGGGGGTGGTCCAGGGCCGGGCGGCCGACGTCTCCTTCGTCCTCGACCACCTGGCCTCCAAGTGGCAGCATTCCGACCTGATCGACCGCGAAAGGATCGCGATGGTAGGCCAGTCGATCGGCGGGGCCGGCGCCGTGGCGGCCATGATCAAAGACCCACGCGTACGCGCCGGAATCGATATGGACGGCACCACCTACGCCCGGATCTCCACGAGCGGCCTCTCCCGGCCGTTCATGTTCCTGGGCTCGGCGCAGCACGTCCCCGGCGGCCGCGACAATTCGTGGGACCGTGACTGGAAGTTACTGACCGGGTGGAAGCGCTGGCTCGTGCTGTCGGACGCCGAACACCAGTCCTTCACCGACATCCCGTTGGTGGCAGACGTCATCGGCCTCGAACCTCTCCCTGGCATGCTGCCCGCGGCCCGTGGCGCAGAACTCACCCGCACGTACGTGGCGGCCTTCCTCGACCAGCAGCTGAAGTCGCAGCGGCAGCCCCTCCTGGACAAGCGGTCATCGCGCTACCCCGAGGTCACGTTCTGCCCCGCGACCTGCGGTCGATCCTGAACCCCCGCGCATCTCGATGTGCGGGTAGCCGGCCCCAGCACGGGCGCTGCCCCCACCACTGGTTTCTGGAGAGTTCTGCCGGGTCCGTGACTGCTGAGGTCAGCGGGGTGTCATCCGGAGCGCGCCGTCCATCCGGATGACCTCGCCGTTGAGGTAGTCGTGGTGGATGATCGTCAGCGCCAGGTGGGCGTACTCGTCCGGGCGGGCCAGCCTCCGCGGGAACGGAACGCCGGCCGCCAGACCCTCCCGGAATTCCGCGGAGACCGTGGCCAGCATCGGCGTCTCCACGATGCCCGGGGCGATGGTGTTGACCCGGATGCCGTGCTGGGCGAGGTCGCGCGCCGCGGGCAGGGTCAGCCCGACGATGCCGCCCTTGGACGAGGAGTACGCGGCCTGCCCGATCTGCCCCTCGTAGGCGGCGACCGAGGCGGTGTTGACGATCACGCCGCGTTGGCCGTGCTCGTCCGGCTCGGTGCGGGCGATCGCCTCGGCGGCCAGGGCGAGCACGTTGAAGGTCCCGACGAGGTTGACCTGCACGACGCGCGCGTACAGGTCGAGGTCGTGCACGCCGTTCGTGCCCAGGATCCGCGCCGACGGGCCGATGCCCGCGCAGTTGACGACCGCGCGCAGCGGTCGGCCGGCGGCGGCCGTCGCGACGGAGGCCCGCACCTCCTCGGGGCTGGTGACGTCGGTGGGGAGGTACTCCACCCCCGGCGCCGGGTCCACGGCGTCGATGCTCTGCTTGAGATCGAGCACGAAGACGTGCGCGTCCTCCTTGGCCAGCAACTCGGCGGTCGCGGCGCCGAGGCCGGAGGCCCCGCCGGTGACGATGACTGCGCTGTCGGCGACCTGCATCAGTGCGTCTCCCTGCTGACTGCGGTGATCACGGGTGGGGTGTTCCCGGCGAGTGAGCGGCCGATGACCATGCGCTGGATCTGGTTGGTGCCCTCGAAGATCTGCATGACCTTCGCCTCGCGCATGTAACGCTCCACCGGGAAGTCGCGGGTGTAGCCGTAGCCGCCCAGCACCTGGACGGCGTCGGTGGTGGCCTTCATGGCGTTGTCGGTGGCGACCATCTTGGCGATGGACGCCTCCCGGCCGAACGGCAGGCCGAGGTCTTTCAGCCGGGCGGCGTGCAGCGTCATCGCGCGGGCGGTCTGCACGGCCGCCTCCATGTCGGCCAGCAGGAACGCCAGGCCCTGGTGCTCGATGATCGGCCTGCCGAACGTCGAGCGCTCCTTCGCGTACGCCACGGCGTGGTCCAGCGCGCCCTGGGCCAGGCCGGTGGCGACGGCGGCGATGCCCAGTCGGCCGGAGTCGAGGGCGGCCAGCGCGATGCCGAGACCGTCGCCCTCCGCGCCGATCCTGCGCTCGGCCGGCACCCGCACGCCGTCCAGCCGCATCGTCGCGGTCGGAGAGGCGGTCAGGCCCATCTTGTGCTCGGGCGGGTCGGCGCTCAGGCCCTCGGCGCCGGCCGGGACGAGGAAGCAGGAGATGCCCCTGCGGTCGTCCGAGGTCCGCGCCATCACCGTGTAGAAGTCGGCGCGCCCGCCGTGCGTGGTCCACGCCTTCGCGCCGGTGAGCACGTAGTCGTCGCCGTCGCGGACGGCGCGGGTGGTCATGGCGGCGGGATCGGAGCCGGCGTGCGGCTCGCTCAGACAGTACGCGCCGAGCAGTTCGCCGCCGAGCATGTCGGGCAGCCAGGCCCGCCGCTGATCGTCGGTGCCGAAGTCGAACAGCCCGAAGCACGACAACACGTGCACGCTGGTGCCGACGGCGACGCTGGACCAGACCCGGGCGACCTCCTCCAGCACCTGTAGGTACACCTCGTAGGGCTGACCGCCGCCGCCGTACTCCTCGGGGTACGGCAGGCCGAGGACGCCGATCGCGCCGAGCGTGCGGAACACGTCGCGCGGGAAGTCCTCGTCCGCCTCGGCCTTCGCGACCCGGGGGGCCAGCTTCCCGTCGGCGAGGTCCCGGACGATCTCGATCAGGTCGGCACTCTCTGCGCTTGGCATGACACGCGATGCGGGCATCGAAGCTTCCTTTAGAGTACGAAATCGAGTACCAAAGTATCAGAAATTGTACTGATTGCCAGGGGCGCCGTAGAGTCGGTGCCATGCCGTCGCCCGACAGGACTCGCACCCGGCGCGAGGAGACACTGGCGCAGCTCCGCGAGCTGTTCCTGGCCGAGGGATTCGCGTCGTTCAACATCGGCGACCTCGCCGAGCGGCTGCGCTGCTCCCGGACCACCCTGTACGCGGTGGCGCCCAGCAAGGAGCAGATCGTGGTGGCCGCCGTCCGCTCGTTCTTCAAGGCGGCGGCCGACCGCATCGAGGCCCGGGTCGCCGCCTCCGGCGACCCGGCCCGGCAGCTCGCCGTCTACCTGGAGGCCGTCGCCGCGGAGCTGCAGCCCGCCTCGGCCGCGTTCCTCGCGGACGTGGCCGCCTTCGGCCCGGCCAACGAGGTCTACCAGGAGAACACCCGGTACGCCGCGGAGCGGGTGCGGAGCCTGGTGACGGAGGGGGTCAGGGCCGGGGTGCTGCGCCCCATCCCCGCGTCGTTCGTGGGGGCCGCGGTGGCCGAGGTCATGAACTCCATCCAGCGCGGCGCCATCCGGTCTGCCACCGGGTTCGACGCCGCGCAGGCCTACCGGCACCTCGCCGACCTGGTCCTCGCCGGCCTGACCACCGCACCGGTGGACGAACAGGCGGTCACCGGGACCTCGGTGCGGTACGAGGTCGCCGACGGGGTGGCGACCATCGAGCTCGACCGGCCGGAGTCCTCGAACGCGCTGGACCTGCCCATGGCGCGGGCGCTCGGCGACGCTGTCGAGGCCGCGGCGGCCGACCCGGGGGTGCGCTGCGTGCTGCTGCTCGGCCGCGGCCGCACCTTCTGCGCCGGAGGGGACGTCATCGCGATGCACGGCGCCGCCGACCGCGCCGGCTACGTGCTGGAGCTGGCCCGGACGGCGCACCGCGCGGTGCTGGCCCTCGCCGGGCTGGAGGTCCCCGTCGTGGCCGCCGTCCAGGGCGCGGCGGCGGGCGCCGGACTGGCCCTCACCCTGGTGGCCGACGTGGTGCTCGCCGGCGAGTCGGCGACGTTCCTGACCGCGTACGCCCAGGCGGGGCTGACCCCGGACTGCGGCACGTCCTGGCTGCTGCCGCAGGTGGTGGGGCTGCGCCGGGCGCTCGCTCTGACGTTGACCGATCGCCGGCTGACGGCAGGGGAGGCCGCCGACTGGGGGCTGGTCACCGACGTCCACCCCGACGAGGGGCTCGCCGAGTCGGCCCGGCAGGCCGCGGCGCGGATCGCGGCCGGGCCGTTCCCGGCGCTCGGCCGGACCCGGCGCCTGCTCCGGGATGCCCCGGCGCGATCGCTGGCCGACCAGCTCGGCATCGAAGCCGCGACGATCGCCGAGGCCGCCGCGTCCGCCGCGGCCGGGGCCCGTCTCGACGCGTTCGTGAACGGCAAGCGCAAGTAGAGAGGCGGGAACCCGATGAAGGACGGCCCCCTGGCGGGACTGCGAGTGGTGGAACTGGCCGGGCTCGGCCCGGCCCCGCACGCGGCCATGGTGCTCGCCGACCTCGGCGCCGACGTGGTCCGGATCGAACGGCCGGCGGGCCGCGGGCTCCGGTTCGGCGCCCCGGACGCGACCGACGCCGTGCTGCGCGGTCGGCGCCCGGTCCACGCCGACCTGAAGTCCGCCGACGGGCGGGCCGTCGTCCTCGGCCTCGCCGAACGCGCGGACGTGCTGATCGAGGGACTGCGCCCCGGCGTGGTGGAACGGCTCGGTGTGGGCCCGGACGCCTGCCTGGCCCGCAACCCCGGCCTGGTCTACGCCCGGATGACCGGGTGGGGCCAGGACGGGCCGTGGGCCGGCCAGGTCGGCCACGACATCAACTACATCGGCCTGACCGGCGCGCTGCACGCCATGGGCCGCGCCGACCGGGCCCCGGCGCCTCCGCTCAACCTGGTCGGCGACTTCGGCGGCGGGTCCATGCTGCTGCTCGTCGGCGTGCTGGCCGCGCTGTTCGAACGGTCCCGGTCCGGCCGCGGCCAGGTGGTCGACGCCGCCATGGTCGACGGGACCGCGCTGCTCAGCCAGATGACCCTCGCCCTGCGCGGCATGGGGGCCTGGCGCGACGAACGGGAGGGCAACCTGCTCGACGGCGCCGCGCCCTTCTACGACACCTACACCTGCGCCGACGGCGGGTTCGTCGCGGTGGGCGCGCTGGAGCCGCACTTCTACGCGGCGCTGCTGGCCGGGCTGGACATCGACCCGGCCGAACTGGGCGCGCAGAACGACCCGGCCAACTGGCCGGCGATGCGCAAGCGGTTCACCGCCGCGTTCGCCTCCCGCACCCGCGACGAGTGGGCCGCGCACTTCGCCGGCACCGACGCGTGCGTCACCCCGGTGCTCAGCTTCGCCGAGGCCCCCGGCCACCCGCACCTGGCGGCGCGCGGCACGTACGCCGAGGCGGACGGCGTGGTCCAGGCGGCCCCGGCGCCCAGGTTCTCCCGCACCCCGGCCGCCCCGGTGGCCTCGGTGCCGCGGACGGCGGCTGACGCGGCGGACGTGCTGCGCGAGTGGGGGCGGCCGGGGAACTGACCGCCCGGTGCCGGGAGCGGCCACACCGCGGTGCCGACGCGGGTCAGACCGCCGGCAGGTACCCCGGCAGCCGGTGGCGGATGAGCTCCTCGGCGTCCGCGACGATCCGGTCCACCACGTTCCGGCAGCTGTCCACCTCGGTGACGAGCCCCTGGGCCTGGTTGGCCCACCACAGCCCGTCCTCCATGTCGCCCGCCCCGAGGACGCGTTCCCGTCCCCGTACCCCCGAGGCGAGGTGGGCGACGTCCTCGAAGGACGAGCCCGGCCGGCGTGAGATCTCGGCGATCTCCTCCGACACCGAGTTGCGCGCCACCCGCGCCGAGTTGTGGAACTCACGGAAGACGATGATCGAGTCCCGTTCGGAGTTCGCCACGATCTGCCGCTTGACGTTGTCGTGGACGGGCGCCTCGGTCGTCGCCATGAACCGGGTGCCCATGTTCGCCGCGCACGCCCCGAGGGCCAGCGCCGCCACCAGGCCGGCGCCGGTGGCGATGCCGCCGCTGGCGATGACCGGGACGTCCAGCGCGCGGCTGGCCGCGGCGATGAGCACGAGGCCGCCGATGTCGTCCTCGCCGGGGTGGCCGGCGCACTCGAAGCCGTCGATGCTGACCGCGTCCACGCCGAGCGCCTGCGCCTTGACGGCGTGCCGTACCGCGACCGCCTTGTGGATGACCTTGACCCCGGCGGCCTTGAAGTCGGGCAGGTGCGCGTCCGGGTTGCCACCGGCCGTCTCGACGACCGTGATCCCCGACTCGATGATCGCCGCCCGGTACTCGTCGTAGGGGACCGGGCGGATGGTGGGCAGGATGGTGAGGTTCACCCCGAACGGCTGGTCGGTCAGCTCGCGGGTGCGCTTGATCTCCAGGGTGAGCGCCTCGGGCGTCGGCTGGGTCAGCGCCGTCAGGAACCCGAGGGCGCCGGCCTCGGCGACGGCCGCGATCAGTTCGGCCCGGCCCAGGCCGGTCATCCCGCCGCACAGTAGTGGGTGCCGCACGCCGAAGGTCTCGGTGAAGGCGGTAGTGATCATTTCAGCGGTGGCTTTCGTCTCGAAACGGTGGTCCGGCCGCGGACCCGGGCCGGGGTGGACAGGGGGTGTTCAGGCCGCGGCGGGGCCGCCGATCCGGGCCAGGACCCCCGCGATCGACTCGGCGGGGTCCCTGGCCGTCCAGCCGGTGACCGGGGTGAGGGCTTCCGGCGTGTACACGCCGAGATCGGTGCCGTCGAAGCGGACGATCCGGCCGGTCACGCCGCGGGTGGCGTCGCTGAGCAGCGCGACCACCACCGGCGCCACGTCCCCGGGCGCGCCCATCGCGGGCCGGTCGGGCCGGGTGTCCAGCGCCGCCATGCCGGTCTCGGCCAGCGGTGACACGGCGTTGACCCGGATGCCGGCGGACGCGCAGTCCCGCGCCCAGCCGGCGGTCATCGCGGCCACCGCCCCCTTCGTGGCGCCGTAGGCGCTCATGCCGGGGATGCCGAACCGGGCGCCGGACACGATCGTGACGATCGACCCGCCGGCGCCCCGCCGGACCATCGCCCGCATGGCGTGCACCGCGGCGAACTGCACGCCGAGCACGTTGACCTCGGTTATCCGCCGCAGCCGCGCCTCGTCCTCCTCCCACGGCAAGGCGTGGTGGGTGATCCCGGCGTTGGCGACGAGGCCGTCGAGCCGGCCGAACTCCAGCTCCGCCGTCCCGGCCAGCCGGGCCGCCACCTCCCACGACCCGGCGGATCCCGGTTCCGCCACCGCGTACCCGCCGGCGGCGGCGATCTCCGCGGCCACGGCGTGCGCGGCGGCCCCGTCCACGTCGTTGACCACGACCCCGGCGCCGTGGGCCGCGCACGCGAGCGCGTAGGCGCGGCCCAGGCCCATCCCGGCGCCCGTCACGACGACGCAGCGCCCGTCCAGCAGGCCGCCCATCAGTCGGTTTCCGGGTCGAACAGCTCGACCACCGCGGCCTTGTTGATCTTGCCGGTCGGGTTGGTCGGCAGCGAGCGGACCACCCGCAGCAGCTCCGGCTGCTTGTGCCGAGCCAGCCCCTGGCCGGTCACCGCGCGGCCGACCTCCTCCAGGGTCAGGTCCTCCCGGTCCGAGACGACGGCCGCGCCGATCCGCTCACCGAGCCGGCCGCCGGGCACCGGGACGATCGCCACGGCCGCCACGTCGGGGTGCCTCACGATGGCGTCCTCGATCTCCCTGGCCGAGAACTTCTCGCCGCCGCGGTTGATGACGTCCTTCAGCCGGCCGGCGATCCGCACCTGCCCGTCGGCGGCCCGCGAGCCGAGGTCTCCGGTGCGGAACCAGCCGTCAGGGGTGAACGCGTGCGCGTTCAGCTCCTCGCGCACGTAACCGAGCATCATCTCCGGGCCGTGCAGCAGCAGTTCGCCCACCTCGCCCGGCTCGACGTCCCGACCCGAAGGATCCACGACGCGCAGTTCCACGCCCGGCGCGAGCCGGCCGTCGGTCTCCGCTCGGAACTCCAGCGGGTCCAGCTCGTTGGGCAGCGTCGCGGTGGGCAGCTCGGTCATGCCCCACGCCCGGTACGCCGCGATGCCCAGCTCGTCGGCGCGCCGGATGAGGTCCGGGGGCACCGCCGCGCCGCCGCAGCAGTACTGGCGCAGCGGCGACCGGTCGCGCCCGTCAGCGGCGTACACGTCGAGCAGCTCGCGCAGGAACGGCGTCGCGCCCGCCATGTAGGTCGCGCCGGTCCGGTCGGCCAGCTCGGCGCACACGGCCGGGTCCCAGCGTTCCATCAGCACCGCGGCGGCCCCCACCCGGCAGGGGATCATGAAGCCCTGCAGCAGGCCGGTGATGTGCGTGATGGGGGAGGCCATCACCATCCGGTCGCGGAACGTCAGGCCCCACTCCACGACGGTCATCCGCAGCTCGTGCCGCAGCCCCGCCACGGAGTGCACCACGCCCTTGGGCTCGGACTCGGTGCCCGAGGTGAACAGCACCAGGCAGGGGTCCGCGGGGGCGGCGGGTTCGATCCCGGACGGGAGCGAACCGGTCCCGGCCTGGTCCGCCGCCCGCCAGCCCGCCGACCGGCCGGTGGTGAGCAGCCGTACGGCGGGCTCGTGCGAGAGGTCGCGCAGTGCCTCGTCGAACTCGTCCGGGTAGGCCCGGCGCCGGTCGTCGGCGTACGTGACGATGGCCGCCGGCCGGATCTGGTCCAGCACGGTGCGGATCTCGCGCGGGCCGTACAGCGGCACGATCGGGCTGCTGATCGCCCCGATCCGCCAGATCGCCGCCGCGACGGCGACGGCGTCCGGGCCGGTCGGCAGCAGCCAGCAGACGGCGTCACCCGGCCGTACCCCGCCGGCGATCAGGGTCCGCGCCACCGCGGCGGACTTCGCGGCCAGCTCGGCGAAGCTCGTCTCACCGTGCGTGGTGATGATCGCCGGTCGGTCCGGCCACCGCGTCGCCCCGTGGTCCAGCAGGTCGCCGATCCGCTCCTCGGTGAGGAAGCCCCGGCGGCGCCAGACGTCCGCGAGCTCGGGGGTGACCACCCGCGGCCTGCGGTTCCAGTCGGCTGTCTTCACGACGTCGTCCACTTCGGTTCGCGCTTGTCCAGGAAGGCGGCCGGGCCCTCGACGGCGTCCGGGTGGTACCGGTGCCGCCGGATCAGTTCCCAGCCGAGGTCCATGTCGGTGGCGATGAGCCGTTCCTCGAACGTGCGCAGCACCCGGCGGCTGAGCCGCACCGCCTCCGGCGAGTTCCGCCCGATCATCGCGGCCAGCTCCATCCCCCGGTCGAGGAGCGCGTCCGGCTCGACGACCTCGGAGACGAGACCGGCGCGCTCGGCACTTTCGGCCGACAGCGACTCGTGCCGGCCGAGCAGGACGAGGCGGGTCAGCAGGTCCGGCCGCATGCGCAGCCGCAGCTGCAGCGGTTCCAGCGCGGACACCTGGCCGACGCTGACGTGCGGGTCCAGGAAGCGGGCCGCCGGCGACGCGATGCAGATGTCGGCGTCCGCCACGAAGTGCAGGCCGCCTCCGGCGCACACCCCGTTCACCGCGACGATCACCGGTATCCCCAGGCGCGGTCCGGGCAGGAAGTCGAGCTCCTCGGCCGCGGTGTCGCCCACCTTCGCCCTCGGCACCGAGAGCATGGACACGTCCGCCCCGGCGCAGAACGCCTTGCCCGCCCCGGTGAGCAGCACCGCGCGCAGCTCCGGCGCCCCGGCCGCCGCCCGCCACAGGTCCGCCAGCCCGTCCATGAGCTCGTCGTCAAGGGCGTTGGCGGATTTCGGACGGTTGAGGGTCACGACCAGCGTCCCGCCGACGACCGTGCTGAGCAGCACCCCATCCGCACGTTCCAGGCCTGCTCGGCCGCTCTTCCCCGACACGGGCGCCTCCCCACGGGCGCCGAGACGCCCTTCTTGACTGTCATCCAAATCATATATACGTTTCGCGCCATGGTGAAGAGAGACGTCATGTCACGCGCCGGGAGCGGGTCCCCCCATGGATGAGTTCCTCCAGACGGTGCTCGTGCCGGGTCTGGCGGACGGCGCGATCTACGGGTTGGTTGCGGTCGGCTTCGCCACGCTGTTCACGACGACCGGCGTCATCAACTTCGCCCACGGGCAGATGGTGATGCTCATGCCCATGTCGGTGCTGGTGGCGGTGGGCGCCGGCCTGCCGGTCTGGCTCGCCTACGTGGCCGCGCTCGCCGTGATGGTGGTGGTGGCGCTCACCGTCGAGTGGACCGCGGTGCGGCCGTTCGTGCAGTCGGGCCAGTCCGCCTCCTGGCTGCTGTCCACCCTCGCGGTCAGCGTGGTCCTGGCCGAACTGCTGGCCGTCCCCTACAGCGGGGAGTCCCGCAACTTCACGTACGGCGTCAGCAAGCACCGGTTCGACCTGGCCGGCCTGGCGGTGTCGCCCGCCGAGCTGACCGCGGTCGCCGCGCTGTTCGTCGTCGCCGGGTTGCTCGTCGTGTTCTACCGGCGCACCAGGATCGGGCTGGAGCTGCGCGCGATCGCCGACGACCTCGACGGCGCGGAGGCGATCGGCATCTCCCGGGCCCGCGCCTCGCAGATCGCCACGGTGTTGTCCGCGCTGGTCGCCGCGGTGACCGGGGTGCTGGTGGCCTCCACCCAGCTCGTCACCCCGTCGCTGGGGCTGTCGTACACCTTCTACGGGTTCGTGGCCACCGCGATCGGCGGCATGGGCAGCATCGGCGGCGCCGTCGCCGGCGGCCTGGTCATCGGCGTGGTCAGCCAGTTCGCCGGGGTCCACGTCGGCAGCCTCACGGTGAACCTGACGGTGTTCCTGCTGCTGGTCGTCGTCTACGTGGTGCGCCCGCACGGCCTGTTCGGCGCGGCACCGGTGCGGGCGGTGTGATGTCGTACCGGCTCTCCGACCTGTCCCGGACCCTGCGCGCCGCGGCGGCACGCGGCCGCGACGCCACCCCCGCGCCCGTCCGGCGGGTGCTCGCCAGGCCCGCCGCGCACGGCGCGGCGCTGCTCGTCGTGGCGACGGCGCTGCTGGCCCTGTGGGGCCCGCTGTCCTACAACGGCTACGTCCTGCAACTGGTGTGCCTGTACGCGGTCGCCACGCTGGGACTCAACATCACCACCGGCTACGCCGGCGCGCTGTCCCTCGGGCAGGGCGCGTCGTTCGCCATCGGCGCCTACGTCACCGCCGTTCTGGTGGTCTCGCACGGCTGGCCGATCTGGGCGGCGCTGCCGGTCGCCGCGCTGGCCGGGCTCGCCGCCGGGGCGCTGGCCGGGTTCCCGGCCGGACGGCTGGGCGCGATCGGCCTGGCCATGATGTCGCTCGGCCTGATGCTCGTCGTCAACGACATGCTCATCCAGTTCCAGTCGGTGACCGGCGGCAACAACGGCCTCGCCGGCATCGACGCCCGGTTGTGGTTCGGCGGCGAGCCGGTCTCGACCCCGTGGGTCGTGGCGATCGTGATCGTCGTCGTGGCGAGCGTCAGCTACTGGCTGCACGCCCGGTACCGGACGTCCCGCCTGGGCCGGGCCACCGTCGCGGTCCGCGACGAGCCGATCGGCGCGTCCGCGCTCGGCGTCTCCGGCTACCTCACCAAGGTCGTCGCCTTCGCCGCCGGGTCCGCGCTGGGCGCGCTCAGCGGAGGGCTGTTCGCGTTCCTGTCCGCCTACATCTCGCCGGACGCCTTCTCCTCCAACCTGTCCATCCTGTTCCTGGTCATGGTGGTGCTCGGCGGCAGCGGCTCCCGGCTCGGCCCGGTCGTCGGCGCGGTGCTGCTCGTGCTGATCCCGCTGCGCCTCGACGCGTACCCGCACCTGAACAACCTGCTGTACGGCGCGCTGCTCATCGTGCTCATGCGGCTGCGGCCGCGCGGCCTGTTCAGCCGTACCGCGGCGCCCGCCCCCCAGGCGCTGCGCGACCTGGCCGCGACTCCGGAGGTGGAGGTGCCGGAGCGCGCGCCCGGCGAGCCGATCCTGAAGGTCACCGACCTGCGGCGCAGCTTCGGCGGCGTGGACGCGCTCGGCGGGGTGTCGATGGAGCTGCGGCGCGGAGAGATCGTCGGCCTCATCGGGCCGAACGGGTCGGGCAAGACGACGCTGCTCAACGTCGTGTCCGGGCACTACCCGCCGACCGCCGGCCGGATCACCCTGCACGGGACGGACCTCGGCGGCCTGGGCGCCGCCGCGGTCGCCAAGCGCGGCGTGTCCCGCACCTTCCAGACCCCGAAGACGTTCCCCGGCATGAGCATCGAGGAGCACCTCGCGCTCCCGGCCGTCCACGGGGAACGTGACGAGGCGATGCGGGACGCCTGCCGGCGCGGCGCGCTCACCCTGCTGGAGCTCGGCGGCCTCGACCCGCACGACCCGGCCGCCGGCACCCGGGAGAGCCGGGTGATGAGCCACGGCCAGCTTCGCTTCCTTGAGGCCGCCATGGCCCTCGGCACCTGTCCGGAGGTCCTCCTCCTGGACGAACCCGCGGCCGGGCTGTCGGCCGCGGAGATCGAAGGATTCGAGCGCGTCGTCAGTGACGTCGCCGCAGCGGGAGTGGCCGTCGTGATCGTCGAACACCACCTGGACATGATCAGCCGCCTGGTCGACCGGGTCGTCGTCCTCGACCTCGGCACGGTGCTGTGGGAGGGCGAGCCCGGGGACCTGCACAGCGTGGACAGCGTCCGCGCCGCGTACATGGGGGTCGCGTGAACGGCGGCCGGCTCAAGGTGGACGCGCTGCGCGTCCGGTACGGCGGCGTCACCGCCGTCGAGGACCTGTCCCTCACCGTCGAGCCCGGCACCTGCCTGGCCCTGCTGGGCGCCAACGGCGCCGGGAAGACCTCCACGCTGCGCGGCATCGGCGGGCTGGAGTCGGCCGGCGGCGGGATCCGGCTGGACGACCTGCGCCTCGACAACCTCCCGGCGAGCAGGCGGGCCCGGGCCGGGCTCGGCCACGTGCTGGAGGGCCGGCACGTGTTCAAGAGCCTGTCGGTGGCCGAGAACCTCCAGGTCGCCGCGGCCCGCGCGGCCCGCAAGCCAGAACTCGACCCGCTCGACCTGCTGCCCGAGCTGCGCCCGATGCTGCAGCGCCTCGCGGGCGGCCTGTCCGGCGGTCAGCAGCAGATGCTCGCCATCGCCCGCGCGGTGGCCGGCGCACCCCGCGTGATCATGCTGGACGAGCCCACGAACGGCCTGTCGCCCAAGCTGGTCGGCCGGACCATCGAGATCCTCGCCGACCTGCGCGACGCCGGGTTCGCCGTCCTGCTGGTCGAACAGCGGGTCGAGGTCGCCCAGAAGCTGGAGGCGGACGTCGTGGTGCTCCGGCACGGGCACGTCGCGCACCGGGTGCGCGGCACCGACCCGGAACTGCCCGACCTGCTGCAGGCCGCCTACCTCTCCTGACCCACCCTACGGAAACCCCAGGAAGGACGACCCCCCATGAGGACACGTGCCACAGTGGGCACAGCCATGGTGTGCGCGGCGCTGCTCGCGCTCGCCGCGTGTGGCGACGATGGAGCCTCCGGCGACCAGGCCGAAGGCTCCACCATCAAGATCGGTTTTGTCGGGGCGCTCACCGGCCCGCTCTCCCCGAGCGGTCAGAACTCGCTGGCCGGGCTCAAGGCCGGCGCCGAGTACGTGCAGCAGCACAACCCCGGCACGAAGATCGTGATCGAGCAGCGGGACACCAAGGGCGAGCCGACCGCGGCCGTCGCCGCCACCCGGGCGCTCGCCCAGGACGGCGTGTCCGCGCTGTACTTCACCACCGAGGCGTTCCCGCCCGTGCAGGACGTGCTCAACCAGGTGAAGGTGCCCGGCGACACCGCCGGCGGCATCGGCTCGATCGCGGCCGACGTCGGCGACTCCAAGCGGTACAAGTACGCGTTCAGCACCGGTGCCGGCACCTCCGGCGAGACCTCGATCACGCCGCTGCTGGCGTACGCGGCGTCGGCCGGCAAGACGGTCGCCATGCTCGACGACTCCTCGGCCTTCGGCACCTCGCAGACCAAGGACACGCTCGCCATCGCGCAGAGCCAGTTCCCGGACGTGAAGATCGTGCACGAGAGCTTCCCGAACACCGCCTCGGACGTGACCGCGCAGCTCACCAAGCTCAAGGACTCGGGTGCCGAATCGCTCATCGTCTGGTCGTACGGCGCCCCGCTGGTCGCCACCATGTCCAGCCTGAACAAGATCGGCTGGAACCCGCAGATGTCCGCGGTGCTCGGCATCGGCGACCCGGCGACCACCGAGCTCATCCCGGAGGGGATGAAGAAGACCCTCGCCGCCGGGCCCATCGCCAAGACGTTCCTGTCGTCCTCGACCGGCGACGCGTCGATCACGGCGGACTTCGTCAAGCTCTACCTCAAGGCCAAGGGCAAGACCGAGTTCAACGCCCTCGACTCGGTGGGCGCGGTCTCCTTCGACTGGGCGCTGCTGGTGACCCAGGCGTCGCAGCAGGCCAAGTCCACCGAGGCCGACGCGATCAAGAAGGCGCTCGTCTCCGGGGGAACCTTCCAGGGCGCCAACGGCACGTACACGTTCGGTCCCGACAAGCGCATCGGAATCGATGCCGACCAACTCGGCGTCTTCGTACCCGCTCAGCCGTGCCCGGACGGCAAGTGTGTCGAAGCCGCCGTGAGTACAGGAGCGTAGATGCCCGAGGAGACCTCAGTGGATCTCCGGCTGGGGACGCGGGCGGACGCGTTGCGCGGCCGCCTGCGGGCCCTGCTGGCAGAGCTTCTCCCCGACGACTGGACGACCTCGTTCTCCCCGGACCCGGCGGTCCAGTCGGTGGTGACCAGGGTCGTACGGCGGCTCGCCGAGGAGCAGCTCCTCACGCTCAGCTGGCCCGAGGAGTACGGGGGCGCCGGCACCGACATCTGGCAGCAGGCCGTCCTGCGCGAGGAGATGTGGGCGCACTTCGAGCCCCGCGGCCCGCAGTACATGGGCCTGAACTGGGTCGGACCGGTGATCATGGAGGTCGGCACGCCGGAGCAGAAGGCCGTCCACCTGCCCGCCATCTCCTCCGGCACGGCCGTGTGGTGCCAGGGGTTCAGCGAACCCGGCGCGGGCTCCGACCTCGCCTCGCTGCAGCTGAACGCCGAGCTCCATGACGGCGAGTGGGTGCTGAACGGCCAGAAGATCTGGACCTCGTACGCGGGACTGGCACAGTGGTGCTTCCTCGCCGCCCGCAGCGGCAGGGGGACGGCCAAGCACGACGGCATCACCGTCTTCCTGGTGCCGATGGACTCACCCGGCATCCGGGTCGTCCCGATCGACTCGATCATGGGTGAGCAGCACCTCAACGAGGTGTTCTTCGACGACGTCCGGGTCGGCCCCGGAGCGGTGCTCGGCGAGGTCGGCCGCGGCTGGGACGTCATCCGGCGGGTGATGAAGCACGAGCGGATCGGCATCTCCCGGTACGCCCGGGACGAGCGGGTGCTCGCCGCGCTGGCGGGCCACCCGTCCCTGGCCGAACCGGCCGCGCTGCACGAGTACGCCCGCGCACTGGTGCACGCCCGGGTGGCCCGGCTGCTCAACTACCGCGCCGTCGCGCTGAACGACGCCGGCCGGCTCACCGACCGGGAGGCCTCCACCGCGCGGCTGGCCTCCATCCAACTCGACCAGGAGGTGGCTCAGCTGGCTCTCGACGTCTCCGGCGCCGACGCCCTCGTTCCCGACCCGTCGGCCGGCCTGCTCGGCCACGTCGAGGACGTGTTCCGGTACGCCCGTTCGGCGACCATCGCGTCCGGCACCATCGAGGTGCAGCGCATGCTCGTCGCCCGGTCGTCGATCGAGGGGGACCGGCGTGCGTCGTGACTGGCCACAGGCGGCCGTCGCCTACCAGGAGAGCGTGACCGGGGCCCTCGACGCGCTGGGCGGGGTGGACCTCGCGCGCGCCGCCGAGGCGGACCGGACCCGGCGGGAGGCGCTCGTCGCGCCCGCCCTGGACCGGCTCGGCCTGCGCGGCCTCGATCCGTGGGGCGAGGAGGACGAGTCGGCCGCCGTCATGCTGGCGGCCCGGGCGGCGGGCGCCGTCGTGCTGCCCTGGCCGCTGGCGCACGAGCTGGCCGTACCCGCGGACCTGCGCGGTGACGTCGGCGGCGTCCACCTGACCTCGGGGGACACCGGACGGCTGGACCACGCGGACCTGCTGCGCGACGCGGTCGCCGTCGACCTGGACCGGGGTGTCGCCCGCCGGGTGACGGCCGGTGCGCCGCGCCCGGCGCCGCTGGACCCGTTCGCGTCCGACGCCGTCCTCGGCGCAGAGGTGCCGGGCGTGGACGCGGAGCGGGTGACGGCGATGCGCATGCTGCTCGACGCCTTCTGGGTCGCCGGCGCGCTCGCCACCGCCGTCGAACTGGCGGTGACGCACGCCCGGGATCGGCAGCAGTTCGGCAAGCCGATCGGCAGGTTCGGCGAGATCCGGTGGCGCGTCGCGGACATCTCCCTCGCGCTCGACGGGCTGGAGGAGCTGGCGCTGCACGCGTGGTGGCTCGTCCGCCGGGGCGAGGCGCGGTCCGCCGACCTGCTGGCGCTGCGGGTGCAGATGATCGAGGCGGCGAACACGGTGCTGGCCAACGGGCACCAGGTGCTGGGCGCCATGGGCCTGTGCGAGGAGCACGATCTCACCGTGATCGACCGCCACCTGCAGAGCGTGCTGCACCGGCCGGCCGGGCGGATCAGGTCGACCGACCTGCTGGCGCGGGCCGTCGCGGCGGAGGGGTTCGACGGCATCTACCCGGTGGCCGCGTGGCGGTAGCCCGCAAAGGGAAAAGCCGGCCAGGTCCAGGACCTGGCCGGCCTTCGCGTACCGGTTCGTGGTCTCCGGTCAGTCCCGGGGATCCATGCGTGGATTGCCGTACTCGTCCAGCACCTGGACCGGCGGGGCGTCGTCCGAGGCGACGTACAGCTGCGACGCCTCCAGATGCGCCCGCATGAGCTTGCCGGCCAGCGCCGCGTCCCCCGCCTCGATGGCCTTCTCGATGGCGTCGTGCGCCCGCAGCACCGCGTGCCGCCGGTCCACCGCGGGGTAGCTCGCCTCGTCGTACGCCCGGCGGGCCCACCCCCGCTCCTGCACGCTCCAGACGCTCTCCAGCATCCCGACGACCACCCGGAGCGTCTCGTTGCCGGCCGCGTCCACCAGCCCCTCGTGGAACCTGACCGACGCCCCGGTGAACGCCGGCCCGTCCTCCACGACCTGCGCGGCCTCGTCGTTGAGTTGCCGGAGCCGTTCGGCGACGGCCGAGTGGTCGTCGCGGCGGGCCGCGTGCTCCGCGCACAGCGGCTCCAGCAGGTTGCGTGCCGCCGCCAGGTCCCGCATGGGGGTGGTGCGCGCGTGCAGCAGCAGCCCCATGTGGTACGCGGCGGACCCGGGGGTCGGGGCCTTGATGACGGTGCCGCCGCGCTTGCCGCGGCGGACGACCACCAGCCCCTCCGTCTCGAGGATGCGGAACGCCTCGCGGAGGCTCGGCCGGCTGACCGGGTACTCCTGGAGCAGCACCGGCTCCGTGGGCAGTTCCGCCCCGTCGGCGAGATCACCTTCCAGGATGCGCAGCCTGAGCTGCGCCGCCAGGGCCTCGGCCACCCGGGGTGTCCGCAATGGCATGCGGCGGGGGCGTGGTGGGATCTCGGACTCGGTCATCAGAGTGTTTCACCGCCGTCGATGAAGATGGTCTGGCCGGTGATGAACGAAGCGAGGTCCCCCGACAAGTGGACGGCCAGCGCCCCCAGCTCCCTGGGGTCGCCGGTGCGCCGCATCGGGATGCGCTCCTTCAGCCAGGCCTGACCTTCGGGACTGTCGTGAAGAGCCTGCGTCATGCTGGTGCGGAAGTGCCCTGGAGCGATGGTGTTGACGGTGACGCCGAACGCCGCCCACTCCTTGGCGAGCGCCCGGGTGAGCTGGGCGATGGCGCCCTTGGCGACCTGGTAGCTCACCGTCAGGTTGGCCGACCGGGCGACGCTGCTCGATGCGATGTTGATCACCCGGCCGCGCCCCCGCTCCAGCATCCCCGGAACGAATGATCTCACGAGGTGGAGTGATCCGCGGACGTGCGTGTCCAACACCGAGTCCCACTCCTCGTCGGTCATGGCGACGCCGGCCGGCCCCGAGCCGGGCTGCCCCACCTTCTCCCCGGACGCCTCGTCCACGGGCAGCGGGACGACCGGCCGCTTGACCAGGTTGCCGGCGTTGTTCACCAGGATGTCGACGCCACCCACCTCGGCCAGCACCGCGTCACGCAGCCGGTCCAGGTCGGCGGAGCTGCGGATGTCGGCGGGGAAGGCGTACGCCTGGCCGCCCGCGGCCTTGATCTCCGCCGCGAGGCCTTCCAGTTCCTCCGCGTTGCGGGAGACGCCGCACACCACGGCGCCCGCCCCGGCCAGCGCGGTGGAGATCGCCCGGCCCAGCCCGCGCCCGGCCCCGGACACGACGGCTGTCCTGTCCAGCAAGGGGTGGGTGTCTGTCATGGTGTGCCTTTCGGTAGTCCGAGCGTACGCTCCGCGATGATGTTGCGTTGGATCTCCGACGTGCCGCCGTAGATGGTGGCGCCCAGCGATTCGAGGCGCTCGTCGAAGAGGGCGGGGTCGTCGAACGCCCGCGCCCCGGCGGTCTCCAGCGACAGCAGGGCCGCGCGCTGCACCGACTCCGAGCCGAGCAGCTTGAGGATCGACGACGCGGGGGACGGCAGGCCCGCCCGCCGCTGGGCGGCGGTCCGCAGCCCGGTCAGCCGCACGCCCTCCGCGTCCGCCAGCGACCGGCCCAGCCGGACGAGCTGGTGCTCCGACAGCTCCGGCGCCGTCAGCGTGGGTTCCAGCGCCCGGGTGGTCTCCAGCCAGGTGTTGATCCAGATCATGTCCCGCTCGTGTTCGAGGCTGGACATGGCCACGCCCCAGCCGCCGTGCAGCGGGCCCAGCAGCGCCTCCTCGGGCACCTTCACGTCGTCGAGGAAGACCTCGCTGAAGGACTCGACCGCCGGCCCGGCGGTGCGGATCGGCCGGACCTCCACCCCGGGGCTGCACAGGTCGAGGACCAGGCAGGAGATGCCGCGGTGCGGCCTGGCCTCCGGGTCGGTGCGGACGTACAGCGTGCACCACCGGGCCTCGTCCGCCTGCGTCGTCCACACCTTCTGGCCGTTGACGGTGAACACCCCGTCGGCGAGCGTCGCCGTCGTGCGCAGCGCGGCGAGGTCGGACCCGGCGCCGGGCTCCGACATGCCGAGCGCCCACCACTCGTCCCCGCGCGCGGCCGGCCGGAGCAGCCGCTCCCGCTGGGCGGCGGTGCCGAACGCCCGGATGGCCGGCGCCGCGACCCCGACGCCCTGGATGTTCATCAGCCGCGGCACCCGGCGGCGCGCGCCGGCGAGCTTGACGGCCAGCGCGTTGGGGACGCTCAGGTCGCGCCCGCCCTCGCCTGGGCCCCACTCGGGGATCAGCCAGCCCGCGTCGAACGCGGCGGCCTGGTACTCGGTGCGGAGTTTCACGTCGCGGCGGTAGCGCTGGTAGTTCTCGGCGTAGTCGGCGGGCAGGAAGCCGTCGAGGAACGCCTCGAACTCGGAGGTCACATCCGTCATCGGGAGATCCGCCTTTCGATCCGCTCGATCCGCGCCGCCGCCAGGTACAGGTCGTCCGGCTCCCCGAGCAGGCAGGCCGTCTGGTGGGCGCGCCGCAGGAACAGGTGGCAGTCCGCCTCGAAGGTGACCCCCATGGCACCCATCAGCTGGGTGAACAGCGACGCGACCCGGACGGCCGTCTCGGCCGCGACCGCGTTGGCCAGCAGGCAGTCCCGGGTGGCCGCGTCGCCGGGCGGCCCCCCGGCCAGGCTCAGGGCCGCGCCGTAGGCGAGGCTCCGGGCCTGTTCGACCGCCGTGTAGGCGTCCGCGAGCCGGTGCTTCACCGCCTGGAAGGTGCCGATGGCCCGGCCGAACTGCCTGCGCTGGAGCACGTGTGCGACGGCCGCGTCCAGGGCGCCCGCGGCGGTCCCCACCAGGTCGGCGGCGACACAGGCGCGGGCTCCCGCCAGCACCCGGTCCAGGTCGCCGAGCGGGAGCTCCCGGCTCTCGGCGCTGGCCACGCCCGCCTCGCCCCCGAGCCGGAACACCGGGAGCGGCCGGGAGGGATCGATCAGGGTCGCCTGCTCTACCGGCTCGACCCCCTCGGCCTCCGGATCGACCACGACGACCCACGCCCGGTCCGGTCCCTTCACGATCAGGGTGAACGCGGCGGCACCGGGGCCGCCCAGGACGTGCGCCCGCTCGACGTGGCACCGGCCGTTCCCGTCGTCCCCGTCGACGACCCCCTCGGCGATCCCGAAGCCCGCGGGCGCCCGCCGGAAGTCCTCGCGGTGCACTCCGGCCGCGACCTGCGTCCGGTACGCGAGTGCCGACGCCAGCAGGGGAGCGGTCAGCAGGGCGCGCCCGGCTTCTTCGAGCATGACCACCAGGTCGATCAGCCGGCCGATCCCGCCGAGGTCCTCGGGTATCCCGATGTCGGCGTAGCCGCCGTCCGCGATCGTCTCCCACCCGTCCGGCACACCGCCGTCGAGGGCGGCACGCATGGCCGCCGGGCCGTGCAGCGATCGGAACTGGGCGCGGGCGGTGTCGGCGAGGGCGAGGGTGTCCTCGTCCGGGGCTAGAAGCTGCCAATCCGTCATCTTTGTCTGGGTTCTCCTCAGCGGTGTGGGATCGCCATCAAGGCAGATGGTACCGGATTTTCGCCTTTGCCTATATATGATTTAGATGTTACCACTCAGCGGTGGGCCCGCTCGGGGAGCGGCCCGTTCTGCCGGGTCCCCTGTCGGAGGTGGGCTCGCCGGTGCGCGTCCGATCGGCCACGACGTACCTGCACGGGTGGGAGGTACGGCGCGCAACTGGCCCGGACCCCGAAGACGGCCAACGGAGGGATCCCCGAGATCAGGTCCTCGTGGTGCTGCGGGCGCACGTGGACGTCCTGATCGTCACCGAACCCGTCCGGCCGCCGGCCTCGGCCGAGCCGTACCTGACAGGAGAACTCATGACGCGTGAGCCGATCGGGTCGGTGTGGGCGACGGGATCGGGGGCCCGGCTGTCGGGATAGCGGGTGGCCGCCATGCGCAGGTAGCTGACCGCCGTGACGGCGAACCGATCGGAGGCGCCCATGCCGTAGACGGAGACGACCGTCCGTCCATCGGACAACTCGCTGCGGAAAGGCAGCGCGAAGCATGCGTATCTTCATCACCGGCGCGAGCGGCTATGTCGGCGGCGTCGTCACCGAGCATCTCGTCCGGGCCGGCCACGAGGTGGTCGCCCTGTCGATGCTGGACGGGCTGAACGAAGGGGCCGCGTTCCTCTACACCAGCACCGGCCTCGTCTACCCGGACACCCAAGGCGCCACGGTGGACGAGGAGCACCCGGTCGACCCGCAGAGTCCGCAGCCCTTCAAGATCCACGGTGAACGGCAGGTCCTGGACGCCGGCCACGTCGCGGGCACGGTGATCCGCGCGGGGCTCGTCTACGGCCGGGCCGGGTCGGGGCTGTTGCAGGGCATGCTGGCCTCCGCCCGGCAGCAGGGCATGGTCGCCTACATCGGCGAGGGGACCAACGAGTGGTCGTCGGTCCACGTCGACGACCTCGCCGCGCTGTACGCGGCCGTGCTGGCGCGGCGTTCGCCTGGGACGGTCGTGAACGCCGCCGGGGTCGAGCGGACCCCCATGCGCGGGATCGTCGAGGCCGTCGCCGCGACGGCCGGAGCCCGCGCCGTGTCCGTCACCCCCGAGCAGGCGGCCGAGACGATGGGACCGGCCGCCGCCATGCTCACCCGTTCATCGCCGCTGGACTCCGCCAAGGCGCGGCGGCTGTTCGGCTGGAATCCCACGTCGCCGAACCTGCTCGACGAGCTGACCTCCGGTTCCTACGTCCGCGCTTCCGCCTGATCCGTGGGCCGGCGTGCCTGTCTCATCGCGCGGTCGATCGCCCAGGCGTCCGCTACCGGGCCCACGTGCCCGAGCTTGTCGGGGTTGATCACTGAGCGGATCGTCTGGATCTGCCCGTCGAGTACATCGAGCGCCAGGATGTGGAGCACCTTGCCGTCCCGGTCGAGGAAGATCGCGCCCGGCTGGCCGTTGACCTCATGCGGCTCGAACGTCACGTCGATCCGGGCCATCCACGGGAAGACGGAAGCAAGCAGCCGGGCCACGTTCTCGGCGCCGATGACGGCCCTGGCCAACTGCGGGGCCTTGCCGCCGCCGTCGCCGACCATCGACACGTCGGCGGCGAGCAGTTCTCGCAGGCCGGCGACGTCGCCTTCGCGGAGGGCGTCGAAGAACCTCGACGCCAGTTCCTCGCGCTCTTTGCGAACGGCTTCGAAGCGCGGCCGCCCGGCCTCCATATGCCGCCGCGCCCGCACCAGCAACTGCCGGCACGCCGCCTCCGACCGCCCCACCGCCGCAGCGACATCGTCGAACCCGAAGCCGAACACCTCCCGCAGCACGAAGACCGCCCGCTCGAGCGGGCTGAGCCGCTCCAGCAGCACCAAGGCCGCCATCGACACCGAGTCGGCCAGCTCCGCCGACCGCTCCGGGTCCTGGTAAGGGTCGGCGAGCAGCGGCTCGGGGAACCACGGCCCGACGTACGCCTCCCGACGGACGCGGGCCGAGCGCAGCACATCGATCGAGATCCGCGTCACCGCGGCCGACAGAAGAGCCTTGGTCGACGCGGGCCGGGTCGCCGAGCCGTCAAAGCGCAGCCATGTCTCCTGCACCGCGTCCTCGGCCTCACCCACACTGCCCAGAATCCGATAGGCGATCGAAAACAGCAGCGGCCGCAGCTCCTCGAACTCCTCGACCTTGCTCACGCCCGATCCCCTCCCCTTGAAACCCTCCCACCCGGCCGTACTCGCTGGCGCAAGCATCTTCTGATGATCATCCAGACCACCGGCAGGCCAGAGTAACGCCCCCGAGCCCGGGGCCCGGAGCCCGCAGCCGGACCCCGAGCCAGTTGCTGATGCCGTTCACTGGTGGAACTGTCCGGGCTCGTAGGTGCCGGCCGGCTGCCGGGTGATGATATTCAGCCGGTTCGCCGTGTTCATGAAGGAGACAAGGATCACCAGAGCGGTGAGCTGCTGCTCGTCATAGTGCTTGGCGGCGTGGGCCCACACCTCGTCGCTGACCCCGCCGGCCGCGTCCGCGACCCGGGTCCCCTCCTCCGCCAGTTCCAGCGCGGCACGCTCGGCCTCGGTGAAGACCGTGGCCTCCCGCCACGCCGCGACCAGGTTCAGCCGCACCGAGGTCTCGCCGGCAGCGGCGGCCTCTTTGGTGTGCATGTCGATGCAGACGGCGCAGCCGTTGATCTGGCTCACGCGAAGCGCCACCAGCTCCTGCGTGGCGGTCGGCAGCGGCGAGTCCTTGAGCGCCTTGCCCGCCGCCATGAAGTACTTGAGGACCTTGCCGGCGGTCGGGTCGGCGAAATAGTTCAGTCGCGCGTCCATGGTGTGCTCCTCTGTGGTCGTCCGTTGCTACACCCCCTGAGACGGGGTAGCCCGCCTCCCTGTGACATGGACGGAATGAGACCTGCGTCTCCCGGTCGCCGGGCTCGGCCAACTCGGCGTCGATCTGCTGGGCCGGCCACCGACACGACACCGGGTGTAGCTCACTGGGAGTCGCGAGTACCGATCACTCTCAAGCCGCGTCAAAGCCAAACAAGAACGCCCCGAGCGAGCGATCATCGCTCGGGGCGTTTGGGCTGTTCACGTGCTGCGGTCAGGGGCAGGGTCGATCTGCCGACCTTCCACTTTTCAGGCGGACCAATCACCCTGTCTGGCTCCTTCGACACGAGTCAGAGAGTGCCTGAACGTGCCCAGCGTGTGCTCCTGATAGCCGACGTTGCCGTCACCGTTGCCCCGTCAGTTCCCACGGCGTGAGTACTTGCTTGCAAACGGGGGCCGGTCATGACGCAGGGGGCTCTTCGCCCTGGCCATGTGGAAGGTCCGGGCTGATGGCGTGTGATCGCGTGAGGCGGTGTTGCTGTATTCCGCGAAAGGGGCCGCACACGAAGCGTGGGAGGCATGGTTTTCCTCGATCGATAGTGTGCTGCCCCTTCGTCCCCTCGCAAGCGCGACAGCGGTGCGTTGGCTGTCAGGTGACGTGCACGGTTATAGCGGCCGTGTGGAGCCTGCCCTCGGTCTGGAACTGCAGGAACAGGCGCCAGTCGCCCGACCTCGGCAAGTTGGCATGGAACAACAGTGTCGGCCCACCGCGATCGCCGTGGACCTTGGTCTCCGGATGGAGGTGCGCAAACGCCTGATCACCCTGGTGGAAAGCGGTCAGATGGGCGTAGGTGTCGAGGTAGGGCTGCAGGTCGGTGACAGGCTTGCCGGCCTTGGCGAAGGTCACGGTCAGCGCGCTGCCCGTACCCGCCTTCAGCTCGCCGCTCACGTTCATGACATAGCCGTCGACCGTCGTAGAGGTTGAGGCTTCGGGCAGGGCGACGGGGGTGACCGGTCCGGGGACAGTGACGGTGCGGCTGAGCACGAAGTCTTGGCCCTTGCCCGAGCCGGTGTCCGGCGTGAACTGGGTGAACAGTCGCCATGTCCCAGGCTGAAGCGCGGCCAGCGAGGCGGTCCAGACGCCATCGGAGGCCATCGTCGGGTGGATGTGCTGGAAGCCGGTCAGGTCCGAGCGGATGGCGTAGAAGTGCAGCCGCTTGGTCTGCGTGACGGCGAAAGCGGTGACAGGTTTGCCGTTCGGGCCGGTAATGGTGAACCGGTAATCGGTCGCCTTGCCGGAGGGCAGTGTGGCGGCGCTGGAGAACATCGTGTAGCCGGCCTGCTCGGAGGATAAACCGTCCATAGCGCCCATACCGGGCATGCCAGGCATTGGTGACGACGTGGCGGGCACCGAGCTGTGGTCCATGCTGAGCACCGACGCATGGTGCCCGGAGCCGGGGTCGGGGCCGCAGGCGGCGGCGACGAGCGCGAGCGCGACAGGAACTACGGCCACGACGGCAGCACGCCGACGCGACAAGCAGCGGGAAGAAACAATCATGACGAGGTCCTTTGGGTGCGCACCATATGCGGGCGAGGCACGGCCAAGCGATGCCCGTGCTTATCGGTGTTCAGAGCGCCTGGATGACGTGCACGTCATGAGTCACGTGGCAGGAGGCTCCGCTCCCTGACCCGTTCCCCCGCTGGCCACTCCCAAGACGGCGACTACGAGTTCTCCGGCCCTGGGTAGGTCGTGGAATCGCCAGCAATCGGCATGGAAGACGGGGATGCCTTCCATCCGGGGCGGGTCGATGTAACCGTGGTTGCATAGGTGTTTCGTCGGGTGCTGAGGGGAGCACGCGATGCACACTGTTTCGTTCCCGCACATCGGCCGGATCAGCACAACAGGGCTTGCGGTGATAGCCACGCTGGTGACGGCATCGGGCGGCTCGGGCATGGCGACCGCGTACGCGGCTGACGGGGACGGACCACATCAGGACCGCCTCCTGCGGCCGGTGGCCACCAGTGAGGCCGACTGGAAGGCGACCGCGCAGACGCTGGGAAGATCCGGCAAGCTGTCAACCGATCACACCGTGTATCGGGTGGGATTCCCTCGCTCGGACCTGAAGGTCACATCCCAAGGAGTTCCCATCAAGCCGGGGTTCGCGCTGGGCTCGTACGCGGCCTTCGCCCGCTACGGAGACGGCCAGGCGATGATGATGGGCGATCTCGTGGTCACCGAAGACGAAGTGGGCAAGGTGACCGACGCCCTACAAGCGGCCGGGATCTCCCAGACCGCACTGCACAAACACCTGCCGGCCCACGAACCGCCAGTCTGGTGGACCCACATCCACGCCATGGGAGACCCCGCGACGATCGCCCGCGGCATCCGCGCCGCTCTGGACCAAACAGCCACTCCACCGGCGTCCACGCCGTCCTCGCCAACGCCGATCGACCTGGACACCGCCGGGATCGACGCCGCCCTGGGGACCAAAGGCACGAACGACGGCGGCGTCTACAAGTTCACCTTCGCCCGCCGCGAGGACGTCTCCTCCGGCAACCGGGTCACCCCAGCGGGGATGGGCGTGTCCACCGGGCTGAACTTCCAGCCGACCGGCGGCGGCAAGGCCGCCATCAACGGCGACTTCGTCATGACCGCCCCAGAGGTCCAAAACGTCATCCGCGCTCTCCGGCGGGGCGGCATCGACATCGTCGAGCTGCACAACCACACCCTCGACGATCAGCCCCGCATGTTCTACATGCACTTCTGGGCGGTCGACGATGCCGTCAAGCTCGCCCGCACGCTGCATCGGGCGGTAGCGGTCGGCAACGTCAAACCCGCCTCCTGAGAAGACGCGAACACAAAGCAGCACGAAGGGGCGCCGATGAAGCTGAGTGGCGACGCTTGGGCGCCCGCCTCGGCGCCCGACGCGATCCGCTCGCCCAGAAGGTGCACGCGGTCATGCGGGCGAATCGGGACAGATGAAACCGAAAGGGGGACGCGGCCACACGACCAGCGGGATGGGCTGACTTTCGACCTGTCAACCAGGGCGTTCGCCGGAGACGCTCATCACCGGCCCTCCCGCACGAGATCAGGTACAGGAACCGCTCCGATACGGCGTGCATGACATCGCATCCGCGCTGATCGGCGCCACCGGCTACGCGGCGCCCGCCGTACGGCAGGCCCCGGCAGAGGTGATGGGCCGTGAACATGCGGCAAGGCGGGACGGGTGAATGGGTGCTGCTGTCCTACCGGCTGCCCCGCGAGCCGTCCACGCCGCGCATCGGCGTCTGGCGCAAGCTCAAGCGTCTGGGCGTGGCACAGCTGTCCGACGGGCTGGTCGCGCTGCCGGCCGACGCGCGCACCCGCGAGCAACTGGAGTGGATCGCCGACGAGGTGATCGAGGCCGGCGGGACCGCCGGGATCTGGCTGGCCCACCCGTCCACGTTGGCACAGGAACAGCGGGTGGCGGCGTCGATGGCCGCCGCCAGAGCCGCCGAGTACGCCGCCGTCACCGAGCAGGCCGCGCTCGCGTCCGGCCAGGACGAGGCCATCCGGCACTCGACCGCCCGACGGCTACGGGCCGAGCTGCGCCGCATCGGCCGCCGCGACTACTTTCCCCCGCCCCAGCGTCGCACCGCCCATCTCGCGGTCGACGCCCTCATCACCCCGGGCGCCGTAGACAAGGAGACGAGGGGTTCACATCGACAGGGCCGCGTGCGCGTGGCTGATCCGGCGGCACATCGACCCTGACGCGGAGTTCGTGCTCGTCACCGCCCCGGCCGAGCTATGAGCCGACCGACCCGGTGCTGCCGGACGTTCCGAGCGCCTGGGACAGCTCGTGTTCCCCGGCGGAAAGTCCGGGCCCCGGTCGAGGCCCGGACTCGTGAGCGTGCGGGTTCGCTCAGCCGTCGATGCGGTGGGTGGTCCAGAACGATGACAGGTCGACCGAGGTGGCGGCCTGGGCGGCGGCCTTGAACTCGGCGGTGGTCGAGATCCCGTACCAGTGGGCGCTGGCGTAGTTCCTCAGCAGGTTCTCCATCGCCGTGGTGCCGATCACGCGCCGCAGGTCGTGCAGCGCGCACTTGCCGTAGGTGTAGACCACGGTTCCGTACCGGCTCGAGTGGGCGTCCCAGTAGGCCATCGAGTTGCTGATCTTCTCGGCCGACGACTGCCAGGTGACGTTGTTCCAGCAGTTGGTGCCCGAGATGCCGTTGTAGAGATCGGTGGCGTAGTCGGTGAACGACTCGTCCAGCCACGGGCTGGTGTACTCGTCGTCACCGACGATGCCGTACCACCACTGGTGGGCCAGTTCGTGGGCGAGGGCTGTGGAGCTGACCACGTCGAGCACGAAGCCGGGATACTCCATGCCGCCGAACCAGAAGTTGTTGTCCAGCACAACGTCCGCCTCGCCGTACGGGTAGGCCCCGAACCGCCCGGCGTGGGCGACCAGCGCGTTCTTGGCGGTGGTCATCATCGAGGAGGCGCTGCCCGAACTGATCGAGCTCACCCGGTAGACGTTCACCGTGACGCCGGTGGTCGTGGTGCTTGTGGTCTTCACGAACGGCCCGGCCGCCCAGGCGAACTCCCGCACGTTGGCGGCGGTGGCCGTGGTGACCGTACGACCGGACGTCCCCGGCGTGTCGACTGAGGTGCCTGTGGCAGGCACCAGCAGCGAGGTCGGGTGGTCGAGCGTGACGGAGTAGTCACTGGTGAGCGCGTAGAAGGACTCGCCGTTGTTGCTGTACGGATCGAGGTGCCAGCCGCTCGCGTCGCGGACCGCCAGAACGGGCAGCGCGTTGCCGATGAAGTTGTAGGACCCGTCGCGGCCGAACCGGTCCGCGCCACTGGGCACCACGATGCTCAGGTCGAAGCCGATCGAGGCGCTGTCGTTCTGGGCGAGCGGGGCGGGCAGTGTGATCTTCAGCGCGGTGCAGGAGACCGACAGCGGGGACGGCGTGCCCCCGGTCACGTTGGTCACGGTTATCGGTGTGGACGGGCACGTGCCGTGGTAGTTGTCCCACAACCGGAGGTAGACCTCCGTCAGGGGATCCGCGGACGGGTTGGTGAAGGTGATGCCTTCGTGTCCGGTCCATGTACTGCCCGACGTGTCGCTGGTCAGGCTGACCGTGTAGGAGGGCGAGGCCGGCGTCCGGGTTCCGTCCACCGCGAAGGCGGCCGGTGGAGTACCCCAGATCAGGAAAAGTAAGGCTGCGAGGGCGGGAATCAGGGCTCGACGCACCATCAGGACGGTCTCCCTTTTCGAGCGCGCGGGTCCCCCGATCTGTCAGCAGAATGTAAATTCTTGTCAAATCGCAGTCAATGATCGATTTGGCTGGCCCTGGTGTGCTCGGTCGGAAGTACCCGCTGACGTCGACCCGAGAGAGGGTCCCTGGACGGATAGGAAGGACGGTCGGCTGTGATCGCCGGAGCCGTCACAGACGCGTCCTGAAGCCGCTCGACAGGTGGCACGTACGGCGAGAGTTCCAGCAGATCACCAAAGCGGTGGGGCTCGGCGAGGACTGGAGTCCTCGGGGACTCCGTCACAGCTTCGTGTCCATCCTGAGCGCTCACGATGTTCCCGTGGAGGATATCAGCGATCTTGTCGGGCACGTCAGCACGCACGTGACGGAGACGGTCTACCGCCACGAGATCAGGCCGGCGCTGACCAAGGGGGCGCAGGCCATGGTCAGGATCCCTAAGAAGCGGGCCGAGTTCGCCGTAACGTGTCGGCCCCCTGTCTCGCTCCCGAAGATCAGAAAAGGAGTTTCGGACGATCTCCGAAACTCCTGCTCCCGGTCGACGAACGAGCCCCCCGTCAGCCTGCCGTTCGCGGTGGGTGTGTACGCGCGGGTCGCCGCCATGGCCACTGGCCCTCCAGCTCGACCTCGAGGGAGAAGCTAAGGAACGTCCGCACCAGCACGATCACCGCGAGCACGCCTACGCCGGCGAACGTCGGCGAGACCGCGACCGTACGGATGATGTCACCGGCGACCAGAAACTCCAGCCCGAGCAGGATGGCCCGACCCAGGCTCTGGCGGTACAGCCGGTACGCGTCCGAGAACTCCTTGCGGCGGTGGAGTAGTCGACGTATGAACACACCCGTGGCGATCAAGGCACCGCACACGATGACGGCCACTCCAGCGACGTCCACCGCCTCGCCCACCGTCTCAACCGTGGTCGCAAGCTCCATGACGGCTCCTCCGTTCGAGCTCGCGCTCGGCACCTTGTCGTGCGCTCGGTGGGGCAAACGTTATGGCCGGACCGCTGACCGCTGTCGACCGGCTCGCCGTGGACGGAGAACGCGATCGGCGGGCCGTCAGCGGGCGGACACTGTCAGACGCTGCGCCCACCGAGTCGTTCCTCACTCTTCCTGCGGGGCCATGAGGTCTTGTCCGCGGATGTGCGGGGACTGGGCGAGCTTGACGCTGCCATAGAAGATCAGGACCACGCCGAGCAGTTCGAGCACGATCCAGGCGCCCAGGCGGATGCTCTCGCCGAAGAGCGCGACACCGAGGCCGATGCTCGTCACGGGGTCAGTGACGTTGAGCGTCGGCTGAACGACGACGAGGTTGCCGCTCTGCAGGGCGGTCTGCAGCACGAAGACGCTGAATATGCCCGCGGCGACCATGGCGTAGACCGGCCAGGTGGCCAGCACAGCGGCCTTTTCTGTGTCGAAGAGGCGGGTGCTCTCCTTCATCAGCGCGGCGGTGACGGCGAACCCCAGACCGGAGGTGATGCCGAGCAGCGCCGCACGGTGCGAGCCGCGCCTGATCTTGGCCATCCCGATCAGGAACGCAGCGATGCCCGCGCAGACGATCGCGGTGATCACCCAGTCCTGGGCGGTCGGGGCCCGGTGTCCTCCTCCCGGGCTGGCGGAGGCGAGCAGGAGCGCCAGCCCGAGGGTCACGGAGATGATGGCCATCCACAGCTGACGGTCCAGCTTGATCCCGAACATCAGCCAGATGATGAGCATGGTGAACGGCAGCTCCATGATGAGGAGCGGCTGTACCAGGGAGAGCATGCCGAAGTTCAGCGCGCTCGCCTGGAAGAGGAAACCGCTGATCATGGCGCCGATGCCGCCCAGCCAGACCGGTCTGCGCATCATGTCCCACAGCAACGACAGCTTGAACGCCTCGCTCTGTGGGGCGGTCCGTGCCGCCCGGCGCTGCAGTACGGAGGAGAGGGCGTTGCAGGCCGCCGCGCACACGGCCAGGACCACCGTGAGCACCGAACTCACCCAGCCTTCCGGCCCGAGGCCGCCTGCTGTTCGTCGGTGGAGGTCATAGGGCTTCGCACATGCTCCGGCGGTCTCGTGGCGCTCGACATCTCGAGCATTTGGTGAACGCGCTGGTGGCGCAAGCACCCCACGCCGCGTGCGGACATAGCCGGGACCCGCCTTTGCGCTCCCCTTTGTGCCCTCCCCCGCGCGGCTCCTCGCGTGGCCGTCCTCGGGTTCTCCCGGGCTTCCCTGAGAGACGAAACGAGGTCGGTCGCGACTCACGCACGTTCCGCTGGAGCCACTGGCCAAAGCCCTGGCCAAGCGACGTAATCGACGACCGGGGGAGGGCCTCGGGATGCCGTACGTTCCCGAGGCGCGGAGGACGGCATGGCCCGGAGATCAACCGCTGCATCGGATGACAAAGCGCGCAGCCAGGCGGGCACAGGCAGGAAACCACATGTCACCGTGCCACTGTTCGACACCTTAACTGAGCCGTTTTCATCCTCGCTTCTCGAGCCTGAAGGACGTGTTTCTGGTACTCGCTGGCAGAGCAACACCGAGGCCAGTCGCTTCGCTCGCTGGCGGTTGGCAGTCAGCGACGTCCGTGAGCACGACCTCGGCGTGCGCGTGCACCGCACATCTCGGTCAATCCGCCGATTGTCGCCCCTTTCTGTGACACTCCCAGAATGCTGAACGTAGACCTGTTGCGGCCGTTGATGTGGGCCGCTTGGGGGCCTGACACCTGCGATCCAGTAAGCCGCGAACAGTGGCGGTCTGACAACCCGGCAAGGGGCCAGTGTGGGACGACGGCACTGGTCGTGCAGGACTTACTCGGGGATGACCTGATCCATGGCGAGGTCCATGTCGGTGGAGCCAAGGTCTGGAACCATTACTGGAATCGGCTGCCTGACGGCACCGAGGTGGACTTCACCTCCGATCAATTTCAACCCGGCGAGGTCGTTGTCGGTGGTCGCGTACAGCAGCGGCCACCGGATGGGCCCCGCCGGTGCCGCGAGCAGTACGAGCTGCTGCGGCAGCGGGTGTTTACCGCCCTGGCCTCACCGCGACTCGACTGAGGAGACATGCCATTGTCGTCATGGTTCGCGATCTCGTAATGCCCGGGGGGCCCACATCCGGGACGCCGGGCCATGGGGTATCGGCGGCATTGCTCGCCGTGTGTGCGCCTTGCCATACTCGGCCTTGCCGAGGGGGCGGCCTTTCCTTACGCGAAGGGCGGAGAGACGGATGAGCGAGCAGCCGACGGGTCGGTCGGACGGTGCGGACAGCGGCCCGTCTCCCGTCTGGGGTCAGCAGCCGGGTCAGCCGGGACCTGGCGAGCAGGTCTGGGGGCCGCCACCGGGTCAGCCCGGACCTGCCCAGCACGTCTGGGGTCAGCAGCCGGGCCAACCGGGGCCCGTCCAGCATGCCTGGGGGCCGCCACCGGCGGCGAGTCCGAAAAGCGGCCTGCCCAAAGGCTGCCTTATCTCGCTTGTGGTGGTTGTGGTCATCGCGGTCCTGGGTATCGCGGGCGTGGTCGCCGGTGGCCTGTTCCTGGCGAACAAGGTCAACGATGTCGCAGGTCAGGGCTCGCCTGGATCCGACAAGCTGCCGCAGACGATCGACGGTCTCACCCTCAGCAAGGGTGGAGTGGCCGGGCTTGCGTGCAGCCTCGGAGGTGGCACGATGAATGACGTTTCCGAGGCCGGCAGCATCGGTTCGTACTGCTATGTCGCGGACGAGGGCAGTGGGTTCGCCATGGCACTCGCGGGCAAGGGCGAGGCTTTCGACATGACCTGGTCGACGATGCTCTCCAGCGCCGGTGGTGGGGCGGAGCCGAAGAACGTCAACGGCGCCCAGTGCGTCCATGACACGGATGCGGCAGCGATCTGTGTCGCGAGCAAGGGGGACGTCTCGGCCCTCGTCGTGACCTCAGGTGGCGTCAGTGAGGACACCGCGGCCAAGATCGCGGTGGTTGTCGCCGAGAACATCGTTTGAACCGTGTGGGTGCCCGAAACTCGGCCGTTGGTGCTGACCTGGGTTTGGGATTTCAGTTCTGGCAGGCATGATCGCTGTTCATGGCGCTGCGGCTGGTTTATCTGATCTTCGTCCGGCTCGCGGGTCGGATGGTGCTGCTGGGTCGTTCGCAGCGGTCGAAGGACGCGGAGATTCTGGTCTTGCGTCATCAGTTCGCGGTGTTGCGTCGCAGGTGGCAAGGCCTCGGCCGTCGTGGGCGGACCGAGCGGTGATCAGCGCGCTGGCGCGCCTGCTGTCTCCAGCCGGTCGTCGGCAGTTGTTCGTGACGCCGGGCACGCTGCTGCACTGGCAGGCCGATCTGGTGCGGCGGAGCTGGACGCGCAAGCGCCGTAGCCAGGGGTTCGCCGGACGTCGTCTCCACATCGTCCTGGTTGACGATCGACAGGCGGATCGTCACCTCGCCCTCGCGGGGCTTGCCCGTCATCGTTCCCTCCACCCGGGAGAGGTCGCCCAGGTAGTTGAACCGGCGCAGTTCGAGCCGCAGCGAGGCCAGCCAGCCGTCGTCGCCCATCCAGTCGGTCAGCAGGTACAGCGGCGGGGCCACCATGCCGCCCCATCCTGCATAGCCCACATTGCCTGCAAGATCATCCCGCGCATATCCCGTGCCCGCCGAGGCTGGAACCTCGACACTGGCCCGCCCAGGGGCCCGGCGGAGACAGCACACGGTGAGCGCCCCCTGCGGGCCGGGGCGCGGTCCGCCCCGCAGAACTATCACTCACCGCAGATCGGAAAGGAAGATCGCTGACTACCGGCCGGCCGCAGGCCGTGGTTCGAGTGGGGGCGAAGGTCTGCCGTCGCGGCCATGCGGATCCCCGACAGCAAGGCGATGTCGGCGCCTCAGACGACGGCGACCGTTCTACTCGAAGCGGGACGGGTCTCCTGCTCCTCTGCGGAGGATCTCCGGTTGGTCCTGCGAGAAGTCGATGACCGTCGTCGGCACGGCGCCGCACTCACCGGCGTCGACCACGGCGTCCACCACGTGATCGAGCCTTTCCTTGATCTCCCAGCCTTGTGTCATGGCTTCGGTCTCTTCGGGCAGGAGCAGGGTGCTCGACAGCAACGGTTCTCCGAGCTCGGTCAGCAACGCCTGCGTGACGACGTGATCGGGGATCCGGACGCCGACGGTCTGTTTTCTGGGGTGTAGCAACCGGCGCGGCACCTCCTTCGTCGCAGGCAGGATGAAGGTGTAGCTGCCGGGGGTCGCCGCCTTGATCGAGCGGAACAGCGCGTTGCTGATGTGGACGAACTGGCCGAGCTGAGCGAAGTCCTTGCACACCAGGGTGAAGTGGTGGTGGCTGTCGAGACGGCGGATCTCCCTGATCCGGTCGATGCCCTCCTTGTTGCCCACTCGGCAGCCGAGCGCGAAGCACGAGTCGGTCGGGTACACGATCAGCCCGCCCGCGCGGATGATGTCCGTCACCTGACGGAGCGCCCGAGGTTGCGGGTTGTCCGGATGTACGTCGAAGTACTTTGCCATGCGTCAGAGCTTAGAAGCGCTCAACTTCTGGGGCTGATAAGGCATGAGTGAGAGCTCGACCACGATGAGAAGCGTCATCAGTACGGGTGGTAGCCGACGTGCGCCCCGGAGCTCCACGCTGGTGCAGGCCCAGACCGGCCTTGAAGGAGAAACGCCCGGCTGGGCAAGGACGGCCTTACAGTCCGCGTTGCGCCACCACCGGACCCATGCCCCGCGGCTCACCCCCACGGGCCTGGGGAGATCGCTCCCGGGCCGACGAGCGCGTCGCGGTGTCCGCACTTGAGTTCGGGGTCGACTGCTTCCATGCGCTGCTCACCGGGTCGTGGACCTCTCTGGGGTGCCGCTCACGTTGACAGCGAAAGCGCGTCGGCGAGCTGCCGTCGGTCGTGGACGCCAAGCTTGTGATAAGCCCTGCCCAGAAGGTTGGTCACAGTACGGACCGAGATGCCGAGATTGGCGGCGATGGCGGAGTTGCTGAGCCCCGCCGCCGCCAGCTCGCACATCTCTCGTTCCCGGCTGGTCAGAGACGGGAGATTCCCTGAGGAGGACGGCAGCGGCGCGGAGATGGGCGGCAGCCAGGGGGGACGGTAGCCGTCGCAGCGGTCGGCGAGATCGTTCACGTAGCGCCTCGCTGCGCGGCCGCCCCCCGGCATCGCTTGGGCGGCCTCGAGAGCCAACCCCGCGTAGCCGAGTTCGGCGAACCGCTCGGCGAGCTCGCGCAGCACGGGGCCATCCCGCGCGACCAGCGCATCACCGTGCGCAGCGAAGAGCGCGAAGAGCGAGCTGTCGCACGCGTCTGCGGCCTCGCGAAGGCGGGCGGCCGCCCTGTGTGAGGGGCGGAGCCGGACATGGTAGTAGGCGCACTCGACGCCGGTTGTGAGCCGCGACTCGCGTAGGTAAAGCTCGGCGAGCCGGTTAGCCAGCTCGGCGGCGTGGGCCGGCCTGCCGGAGTGGGCGAGTAACCGGATCCGGCTGAACTCCAGCCTTTCGTGCAGGCTGAGACTGCCGGGGATGAGAGCACGGATCTGGTCGAGCTCCTCAAACGCCTCCTGTGGGCGGCCGAGGGCGGCCAGGCATACGGCGTACTCGCAACCGATGAAGACCCGCAGCGGAAACGGCGTGTGCTCGTCGACCAGGGCCCGCGCCTCGCGGAGAGGGGCGAGCGCTCTGCTGGGCCGCCCCTCCCACATCCAGCAATGACCTCGCATTTGCCCCGCGATCGCGACTTCGGAGGGCTCCGCACGCCGTACGGCCTCCTCGTAGTAGATCTCGACGAGGGGGAGCGCCTGGCGCAGCCTTCCCGCGAGTATGAGCGCGTTGACATGGCAGGCCGCGGCCGACCCCCGCATGGCCGGCCACCGGGCGGGCAGCTGCAGCGACCCGCGGTCGAAGTCCTCGGCCGCCTGGGCCGGCCTGCCGCGGAAGGTGAGTTGGTAGGCCCTTAAGACCGTGGCGGCATCGGCGACCAGCGGGTTCAGGGCGCCCTCGTTCATGGCCGGGAGCTGAGTCGTCTCGGCGAACGGCACGCTTTCGCGGGCCTGAGCGCTACCGGTGAGCGGGGCTGTCCTGGTGAACAGCGCCAGCCCGAGCTCGGCCACATCGAGGTCGGCGGACCGGGCCGCGTCAGATGGGAGTGCGCGGGCCATCTCCTCCTGCGCCTCCGCGGGCCGGTTGAGTCCCCAGAACAGGTTCAGCGAGCGCAGCGCGACCGTCTCACCACCGTCTCCGCCGTGGTCCGCCAGCAGGCGCTCGGCCTCCGCCGCCCGGCCCTGTGCGATCAGGGCCTGCCCCCTGAGGGCTGACCCGGGCGAGCCGTGGACGTGCTGGGCAAGATTTTCGGCGAGCACGGGGTCGCCCGAGGCGAGGGCGAGCCGGCTGGCGACGACCGCGTGTGACATAGGTACGTCGAGGCCGGCTTCCAGCCGCCACAGCACGGTTGCCGGGTCGTCGCGGTCGGGAACGCCGATCTCGGCGGCGGCGGCCGCCAGCTGCCGGTACCTCTGCCGGCGGCGCAGGAGGCCCAGTCGGGCCAGCAGGGCCTCACGCTGAAGCGCATGGGACATGGCGACCGCGTCCGCTCCCGCACGAGAGGTGATGGCGACGACGGCGCGGTCCACCAACTCGCTGATAGTGGATGATCCGGCCAGGTGTTCGGCCGTCACCCGGGGGAGGAGGCCCGTCAGGGCAACGTACTCCAGTGCCTCCGACTCTGCCGCGGAGAGCGTGGCGAGATCGGCGGCGACCAGACCGTGCAGGCGGGAGGGCTTGCCAGGAGCTTCTCGCCAGGACCAGACGCCGCGCTCCGGAGAGAGGTCGCCGGTATCGAGGCCGATGCCGACGACACGCCGCAGCAGCAACGGGTTGCCCCGGCTGATCCGCCAGAGCACGTCTGCGGTGAGCCCGTCGACCGGCCCTCCCAGGACGCGGGTGAGCAGACGGAGGACCACCGCGCGGGACAGGTTCGCCAGGCGCAGCACCATCGGTGGGCCCTGGCCGCACATACGGGTGAGCCGCCGGTCGAGGCACGATCCGGCACGCGCGGTGAGAAGCAGCGTGACGCGCGTGGTCCTGACGAGGTCGCCCACGACGGCTGCCGAGGCCGCGTCGATGTGCTCGATGTCGTCGATGCAGAGCAGGATTCGCCCCGTCGTGGGGCACCCGTCGGAGGCGCCACGGCGGGCCTCGTCGAGAACGCGCGAAAGGCGGGAGAGGCCGTGGCAAGCAGCGGCGGAGGATCGGCCGACGATGTGAAGGCCGGCGACCCCCAACCCTGAGATGTTCCTGGTGGCCTCGGTCGCGGCTCCCCGGACGATCAAAGTGCCCGTTTCCGCGCACCTGTCAAGGATATGGTCCAAGAGGCGGGTCTTCCCCACGCCCGGTTCGCCGGTGATGAGCACCCCCGGTCCCGAGCGAGTCCTTAGCACCGAGATGATCTGCCGCGTCTCTTCCTCGCGGCAGATCATGGGCCATTCCACGGCGTCCATCGGGTGGTCGACGGCAGTGTCGATCATGACCTCTCCGAATCTCAGGGCACCCTTCCGTTCCCCCTGGATCGCCTCCCATTCCCCTGTCAGCAGATCTTCTGTCCATCGTTCTCCGGGCCGTTCCCGGACCGCTGTCCAGGTTCGTCAATTTGAGTGTCAATTGATGGGCTTTATCCCATACTCGTAACGCGTAGAGATCGGTCGGCTGGAGATCCGACAGTGGGGGAGGGTTTTGTGCGGCCGGACAGCGACGCGCGGGATGACGCCGACCGTAGCCGGGTTCTTCGGCCCCCCTGGCCCTTCGTCGGGCGGACGGCCGAGATCCGGACCGCCGTGGCCCAGCTCAGACGGCAGGGTGAGCCTGGCGTATTGCTCGTCGGGGAGGCCGGGGTCGGCAAGTCCCGCCTGCTGAACTCGATCGTGTCGTACTGCCAGGACGAGGACATGCACGTCGTCGTCACAGCCGGGGCCGAGGCGTCGCGTGGGCTGCCGTTCGCGACGATGGCGGCCCTGCTGCCAGAACAGGCCGACCGAGAAACAGCGAACGTTTTCGGCGCCGCCGTGGGCGCGTTGCGCGAGGCCGCGGGCGGCCGCACCTGTGTCGTGGCCATCGACGACCTGGATCACCTTGATGACGTGTCCGTCGCTCTTGTCCAGCATCTGGCCGTCACCGCCGGCGCCCGCGTTCTGGCCGCGGTCAGGGCAGGTTCCACGGAGGCGCCTGCTGTCAAGGCGTTGCTGCGCCGGCCGTTCGTCCAGGCGTCGGTGGTGGAGGCACTGGACCGCACGACGGTCGGTGCCCTGCTCGACGCGGCACTGGGCGGGCCGGTCGACGGACTGACCGTTGACAGGCTGTGGCGCGCGACGCGAGGCAACCCCCTGTTCCTGAGGCATCTCGTGGAGGAATGCCAGGCTTCTGGCAACCTCCGCCAGGTCAGGGAGGTATGGCGGTGGAGGGGGCAGATGCCTGCCCGACGTGGGCTGCGCACCCTGGTCGCGGATCTTCTTGGCGCCCTCACGGATGAGGAGGCCCGCGCGCTTTCGTATGTGGCGTATGCCGAGCCGGTGCCACTCGACGTGATCGAGGCGCTCGCCGACACGTCCGTACTGGTGCGACTCGAACAGCGCTCGCTCATCACGGTCGAGCGGGTCCGCCGCGAGCTGCTGGTGCGAATCGGACACCCATTGTACGGAGAGGCGGTCCGGGCTCGATCCGGCGAGGACAACCGTCGAAGCGTCTACCGGGCGCTCGCCCACGCGGTGATGCAGGCTCCCCCAGCGATGGACGGGATCGGCCTGCGCGCCGTGACGTGGCAGCTGTCCGCAGGCGACCCGGTGCCCGGCGACCAAGTGGTGCGCGCCGCCTCCGAAGCGCTGGCCCGGTGCGATGCTCCCCTGGCCGAGCAACTGGCGCGCCACTTGGGCTCCGACGCCGCCGTCGATGTGCTGGCGCGGGCCCTCGTGGCCCAGAACAAGGCGGACGAGGCGGAGGACCTGCTGAGCGGACGCATGGATGGCGGGCCGGGTTCGCCGTCGGAGCGCGCCAAGGCCGCGGCGTTGCGCGCGCTCAACCTGTTCTGGAACCTGCGACGGCCCGCCGAGGCCGAGGAGGTGGTCTGGGCGGCTCGTGCCATCGGCCCTCTCACAAGCGAGGCCGCCGCCGAGCTTGCCGTCGCCGAGCTGGCACTGGCGGCCTTCGGCGCCGGTGCGACCGGCCTCGCCTCGGCTGGTCTGGCCCACCTGCCCGCCGGGGTGCGGGACGGTGTGATCGCGAGCGTCAGCGAGCCACTCCGCGCCTACCTGAACATCTACCTCGGCCGGCCGGCTCTGGTCGCCGACGACTACGCCTCGGGACGGTTGGGCGCACCGCGGGTATGGAGCGCGATGGGGGCCGCCACGGCCGCCTGTCACGTGCAGGCCCTCGCCCTTGCCGGCCGCCTCGAGGAGGCCTTCGCCACGGCCCGCTCCGGCTACTGGGCGGCAATCGAGCAGGAGGACAGCGCCTGCGCCGCCCTGCTGTCCTTCGAACTGGGCATCTGCGAGGTGTGGGCGGGACGGCCGAGCCGGGCGCTGCCCCATTTCCGGGAGGCCCGCGCGCTCCTCGATCACAATGTGCCCTTCCCGATCCAGGTCTACGTCTTCGCCGAGCACGCGACCTGCCTCGCCGCCGTGGGCCGGTTCGACGAGAGCCGCCGGGTGCTCGAGGACATCGCCGGTCGGCTTCCCGATAGGTCGAACCTGCACCACCATCTGACCCTGGCGAGGATCCGCATTGACGCCCTGGCCGGCGTGGAGCGGGCGGAGGCCGCCGAAGCCGCCGCCTCGCTGGGCGAACGCTACCGATCGGAGGGGTGGCTCACCAAGGCGGTCGAGGCCTTCTACCACTCTGTGCGACTGCGCCCCTCGCTCCCCGTCGCGGAAGCTCTGCACGAGGTCGCCGGCCGCTGCGACAGCGAACTGTTCCTGCTGTTCGACCGGCACGCCCAAGCGGTCGTCGGGGAAGACGCCGAGGGCCTGGCCGCGGTGGCCGAAGTTCTGGCGGAGCGGGGCTACAACGCCCTGGCCGGTCAGGCCGCGTCGACCGCGGCCGAGATCGCGGCCGAACGGCGCGAGCGCCGCCTCGTGGCCCGGTTGCGGATCCGAGTCCGGGAACTGGCCCAGTTGTGCGAAGGCTACTGGCCGCCATGGACAGCGAGACTCGAGCCACAGGCGGTCCTCAGCCGGCGCGAGCGCGAGACATGCGAGCTCGCAGCCGGCGGCATGACCAACGACGCCATCGCCGCGCATCTGGGCCTGTCCAAGCGGACCGTCGCCAACCACCTCCAGCACGCCTACGGCAAGCTCGGCGTCCGGGGCCGGGAGGACCTGCCCCAGGCCCTGGGCCTGCCCCGGCCGGTACCCCCCGTCGGGGCCGCCTGGGCCACGGACAGTCCACCACGTGACGGTACCGGCGCGCTCGATCCGGATCAGTTGCACGGGACAGGGCCTCCGCTGTCGAGGATTTCGCCGTCGTCCCGCACGAACTGCCACGAGTAGCCGGTCGCCGCCAGATCGAGCTTGACGACTCCGTGCGCCAGCAGCCGCTTCTGACTGTTGGCCCGGATCGTGCCGAAGGGCTTCAGCGACGAGCCCCCGGTGCCGACGACGAACTGCCGGATTCCCGACGCGGACGCCTCGGCGGTCGGTGTCTGCTTCGCGAACCGCTCGTAGTCGTGGTCGTGGCCGTTGAGCACCAGGTCCGCGCGGACGCCGTACAGGGCGTCCCAGAACGGCTTCATATTGGGGAAATCGCCGTGCTCGGAGCCGGAACTGAACATCGGGCGGTGCCAGTAGGCCAGCACGCAGGGCCTGGTGTTCCGGCTGAGGTCGTTTTGGAGCCAGGTGACCTGCTCGCTGCCTGCGTTACGGCTTACTTCGGAATTGAGCGACACGATGTGCCAGTCGCCCAGGTCGAAGCTGTACCAGCTCTTACCCGCGGGCGCGGCCGCGCTGCCGAAGTACTCCAGATAGCCCGCGGCGCTGTCGCCGAGCGCGTACTCGTGGTTGCCCGGCGTTGGCTTCGTCTTCGCCTTGAAACGACCCCACGTCGGCGCGTAGTAGCGGGTGAACTCGGCATAGGCGCCGCTCTCATACTGGTTGTCGCCCAAGGCCAGCACGGCGGCGGGGTTGATGGCGAGGACCCGGTCGGAGGTGCGCGTGTGCGCGCAACCGCTGCCCTCGCAGGTGGTGACGATGTCACCAGCCGCCACAACCACGTGCTCGCCGCCCTGGCCCGGATCGGGGCCGAGGGCGGCCGTCTCCAGAATGCTGGCCCAGGAGCCCTCCTGGCTCTGCCAGAACGAGATTCGCACGTAGCGGGCGCTCACCGGCGCGGCGTACGGGTAGCTCTCGAACCCGGCGGTGCTTCCCGAACTGCGGCCGGCCCAGACCACGGTGTAGTTCGCACCGTCCGTCGAGGTGTAGATGTTGAAGTCGTTCCACCGCAGGTCACCACGGTGCCACGCGATCTTCAGTCCGCACAGACTGCGCGTTTGGCCGAGGTCCAGCACTAGGCTTGCGCCGAGCCCCTGCCCTGACCAGCGGGTGGTCATGTTGCCGTCGACCGCCTGTTGCGGCGGGTTCACCGCCTCCCAGGTGCTGGCCGTCACGGCCGAGACCGGCTGAGTCGTGGTGCATCCGGGAATAGTCGGGACGATCGTCGAGGAGACATCGGCGGCCCGGCCGCGGACACCTTGGTCGGCTCGCGCGGTGCCCCCGATGCCGAGAGTTGACAGCAGGAGGAGGGCACCGAGCGCGGCCCGCAGCCGCTTCTTGCGTAGCATCCTTCATCTTCCTGTCGGTGTTTGGACGGCGGTGAGCGTCCGCCTCGGACGGGTCAGCAGTGCTGAACGAGTCGTGCCAGGGGCGCGCCGAACGGCCTGGTCAGGAGGCGCCGAACGCGGCGGCCTCGGTGATGCTGGCCCAGCCGTTGCCCGCGGAGCTGTTCCACCAGGCGATACGGACGTACCTGGCCTGCCGCTGTGCGAAGCGGTACGGCTCCGGGTTCAGGGTCGTACCCGAGCTGCGGCCCTCTGCCGCCTTGGTGTAGGTCACGTTGTCCGTCGAGGTGTAGACGGTGTAGTCGTTCCACCGCACGTCTCCCTGGTACCAGGCGACGTTTACCCCGCACACCGCCCGCGAGGCACCCATGTCGAGTGTCAGGTACGCTCCGGACCCGCTGCCCGACCAGCGCGTCGCCAGGTTGCCGTCGGTCGCGTTCGAGGGTGGGTTGATGTCTTCCCATGTGCTGGCGGTCACACCGGCGGAAGCCAGTTTCGCCGGGCAGGCAGCCTCGCTGCCCGGGGCGATCTCCCGGACGCTGAGCTTGGCCAGGTCGACCCTGGTGGCCTCGTCCCAGCGGAACGCCGCCTTCGGGCCGCCCCAGGTCACCTTCTCGTCACGGGTGCCCCCGCAGGGATTGGCCGTGTCGATGGACCACCCGCCGGTGTCGTCGCGGGTCGACACGAGCGTCCACGTGCCGTTGTTCGCCCGGTCGAGGTATGCCTCCAGCCGCACGCCGCCCGGGATGTTGTACATGACCATCTTGAAGCCGACCATCTTGCCCTTGATCGTGGCACCGCCGCCTTGGTAAGAGCCCTTCGCGTAGCCGGCCCCCCCGTCGTGGTAGATCTCCTTCTCGAACTTGACGCCGCCGTCGGAGAAACGCAGGTCGCCCTTGTAGGCGGTGCCCCAGCAAGCCTCCGGGGCCACGCCCTCGCCCGTGTGCCGGCCACCGCGTGCGTACCAGGTGAAGGCGTCTCCGTCGTTACCACTGACGTAGCGGACATATCCGGTGATCTCAACGTCCCGCCAGTCGTTGGCATCGTGCATGAAGCCCTGGAAGCGCAGGTCGGGCTGGCGCCAGGTGAGGGAGCCCTCCTGCGTGCGCTGATCGTAGGTCGTCGTGGAGATTCCGATCCGGGTCTTGATATCGCGGACGGTGAAGGTGCCGTCCGGGTTGGACGTCATGGGTGTCCCGTCGAGGCGGGGATCGCCGGAGGGATTCGCCGACAGGTGCCAGACCTGCCCTCCTGGTTTGGTGGGATAGATCATGCCGATGCCGTCGACGGGGTCGATCCCCGCTGACGGGACCGAGGCCGATGCCGTGGCCGGCGTACGGGGACCGGAGGTGAAGCCGGTGGTGCAAAAGGTGCCGGCGATGGCCAGCACGATCATCAGGTACGAGGTACGGGATCGTCGCATAGGGAACCGCCTGTTGTCGTGAGGAGGTCGTCGGGGGAGGACCGCTCCCGTGCCACCCGGCGCGTCCGGGCGGCACGGGAGCGGCAGGATGATGAGGGGACCGGGGTCAGGAGCCGAGAACGGCCGCTTCTGTGATGCTCGCCCAGTCGTTCTGGGGGTTCTGCCAGAAGGAGATCTTGACGTATCGGGCGTCGCGCGGGCCGTTCGTGAACAGCGCTTGCTCCAACCCGGTCGTCGTGCCCGAGCTGCGGCCTTCCCACGCCTTGGTGTAGGCCGCGCCGTCCGTCGAGGTGTAGGTGGTGTAATCGTTCCACCGCTGGTCGCCCAGGTGCCAGGCGACTCGTGTCCCGCAGACAGGGCGTACCGACCCCAAGTCCAGGATCAGCGAGGCGCCGAAGCCCTGCCCCGACCAGCGGGTGGACAGGTTGCCGTCGATCGCCTGCGCCGGCGGGTTGATCGCCTCGTAGGTGGTCGCGGAGGCGGACGCCACAGGGACGGTGGCCGTGCAGGACGATCCGCCGCCGGGTTTCACGTCGTCGTAGGTGGCCCGCTGGTCACCCAGCCGCAGCGAGTCGTAGAACATGACCCGCTCGTTGGTGTCGGACGGCTTCTTGGGGTCGTTCCAGTCCCACTTGTAGATGCCGAACTTGAAGTACGGCGAGCGCGGCCCGCCTGCGTGCGTGGCGCCGGTTCGCTGCAGGACAGGCTGTCCGTTGCGCCACACTTCGAACATTCCCTGGCTGTCGGTACGCCACTTGACATGGAAGACCCAGTCGGTCCACGTGCCAGTGGCGTAGGGGCCCAGGTCGATGGTGGCCCCGCGAAAGTCGATCTTCCAACGTCCCTCGTCCGTCAGCAGCGCCAGCGGCGGTGAACCACCCCCGCAGTCATCGCACTGGTGCCACTGGCTCACGATCTCCGCGGACACGTCGGGGACCCAGCTCGTGGGCAGGTTGACGCTGAAGCCGTACCACCGCTCGGCGTTGAGGGGCTGCTCGTCGCGCTGGCTGATCTCGGCGCGCTTGCTGCCGGACTGGATGGGGTCGCCGCGGTTGAGCTGGAACCGCGCCGCGTAGGAGCCGTCCCGCACCGGGCTGGTCACGGTGGCGGCGCCATGGTCCGCCACCCACTGCTTGAGGAAGTTGGGGGGAGCCGCCGTCGGCATGGTCCGGTCGGCGGCGACTTCCCAGTTCAGGGTCCTGAAGACACCCGCCGGATCGGCGTGCGCGGGCAGTAGGGAACTCCCCAGTGCCGCCACCAGTGCTGCGGTCAGCGCTGCGGCTCTCTTCCAGATCATTGTCATCGACTCCCTGGCGGACGCGACCTTCGCCACTCGGACGAGGGCCATTGCTGGTCTCCGTGTGGCGACAGCGTCTCGGAGCGCGGGCCGACGGTCATGAGTAAGCGATGCTCATTCGGATTCCGATTCCCAAGGCGCGCATCGGGCCTGGGTCAAGGCCCCGTCGTCAGGTGGGCCGTCCCTCTCTCGCCTGATCAAGTCCTCGAAAGTGTGGGGCAAGGGCACTGCTTCGGGTACGTGCAGGGCGAGGAACCAGACCTTGTCCTGCGAGCCGCCGAGCTTGATGCCGAAGGGGGCCGGGCCCTGCGGGAACAGTCCGAGGATGCCCACGGCCATGGCGGACCACATGAGGGTCTGACGTCTGCCCGACATCGTCGAGAACGGGGACTCGCCCGTCTTCCCGGCGGGGGCGGCCGGTTTGCCCGATCGCATCAGGTGCAGCAGTTCGGGCCCCTTGTCCCTCAGCGTCCTGGCCGCCATGGAGCCGAGCATCACATGGCAGAGCACGCCGGTGAGCAGGGCGACCGGGACGCTTGCCCACAGCAGGGAGGGCAGGTCCAGGGCATGGCCCGCCCAGGCGGCCCCGAGCGCGGGGCACATCGCGATGGTGACCAGGAAACACATCAGGAAGGACTGGCCGGTGACGTCACCGTGGTCCATCGGTGAGTTCTTGCTCTTGTGCGGGTCCGGACCGGGCACCAGGGCACTGACTCATGAGTACGTCGACCGAATTCTCGACGCCCTCTTCACCGGGATCGGCCCCACCCACGCATATTGACGAAGCTCGCCGTCCGGTACTACACCGCCCGCTTCTAAGGTCGTGGCGGTCGTCGGCGATGGCGAGGCGTTCCTCGGCGCCGTCGTCGAGCACCGCCCCGACATCGCCATCGTCGACGTGCGACCCCCTGGACACTCTCACGTCTCGCGAGCGAGAGTCACTCGCCCCCATGGCGCAGGGCCACGATAACGCCACCATCGCCGAGCGGATGCGCATCTCCGACAACGCCGTCCACAAGCACATCGGCAACATCTTCGCCACGTTGGGCCTGGCACCGGACGACTCTGGCCACCGCCGCGTCCTCGCCGTGCTCGCCTACCTGGATGGCACATCCCGGCCGGCCGAGGCAGACCCCGGCCGCGGGAGCCCGCGCTGATTCGGGGTGTGTCCAGGGTTTTCGGTGTATCTCGATCTTGACTAGTGCCGTGTCAGCCAACGTTCGCCCTGTAGTGCCTCAGATCGTGGATGGCACATGTCTCGGCGAACGTGACGTCTGAAATCCGCCAGCATGCTCGCGGTCGGTCGGGCGAGAATCCGCAGATGAACGCTGAAGCGCAGGGAATCCGCATCCGGCACCGCGGGTATCAACCGCAGATCCATCCCACCGCCTACGTCGCCCCGACGGCCACGCTCGTTGGTGATGTCCGCGTGGGGCCGAGGGCGCGGGTGATGTACGGTGCGGTGCTCGATGCCGAGGGGTCTCGGATCGAGGTCGGGGAGGCGGCGGTGATCTGCGAGAACGCCGTGTTGCGCGGGTCTGCGGTCGCCGGCGATCAGCCGGTGCTTGTCGACGACCACGTCTTCGTGGGGCCGCATGCCACGCTGCTGGGCTGCGAGGTCGGCAGGTGCGTCTATGTGGCGACCGCGGCGACGGTCCTGCAGTGCGCACGGTTGGGGGCCGGCTCGGTTGTCGCTGTCGGCGCGCTCGTCCATGCGCGCACTGTTTTGCCGGACGAGTACTTCGTGCCGCCGTACACCGTCGCGCTTGACGCGCCGGTGCGGCTGCTGGCACCTGGCGATCCGGGCCTGGCCGAGGCCGTTAGGCGGGTGGGCTTCGCGCAGGTGGCGTTCGGCGTCGACGCGGAGTGGACCGACCGGATCAGCCGGTACGAGCAGGTCGCGGAGGTGCGCGTCGCCGAGTTCGGCACGCACGCGGACGATGAGGTTCTGAATCTCGGCTAAGGGCTTGCGGATGATTAACACGCCGAGTTGGTCTTGTGATGGCGCCGGTGCTGATGCCATGGGCGGGTAGCCCGTTGGCGCCGAGCACGTTCGGCGTTCTCCAGGTGCCTGCGGCGTCGATCACCGCCTGCGCGGTGATTTCGGTGCCGTCCTGCAGGCGGACGACGTACGGCGTCGCGTCGCGGCCCGCTGTGCGCAACCGGTCGATGTCCACCCGGCTGATCGCGATCACCCGGGCTCGGTACCGGATGTGCGGGGCGATGGGCTCGAGGTCGGCCAGGGGCTGGAGGTACCGGTCGGCGAGTTCGGCTCCGGTGGGCAGCGTTTCCGGATCGGGCGATAGCCAGCCTGCGGCGCTCAGTAGGCGGCGCGCAGCGGCGTCGGTGTTGTAGCGCCACGGGCTGAACAGCCGGACGTGTCCCCACCGGCGTACGGAGGCGGCGGGGCCGACGCCGGATTCGAGGACGAGGAAGGGCAGGTCGCGTTTGACGAGATGGGCGGCGGCGGCCAGGCCGATGGGCCCGGCACCGATCACGACTACAGGGTGATCCATGAAGCACGCTCCTTACAGGCCGTAGGCGGCGCGGGCCTTGACGGCATACGCGGCAAGCGGGGCGGCGACGTGCTCGGCGTCCCGGGCGACTCCGCGCAGGGTGTTGGAGGCGAAGGAACGCTGGAACTCCAGTCCGACGTAGACGAGCCCGGCGTGCGTGGTGGAGATGCCGCCCACGTGCTTGGGCATGCCCGCCTCGTCCAGCGCGCCGAGGCGCCGCAGGTAGGGCAGGTTGGGCAGGTTGGGGCGGTAGCCGGCGGCGAAGATGACCGTGTCAACCTGCTCCGCCGTGCCGTCGGCCCAGATGACGCCGTCGCCGTCGAAAGCGGTGAACATGCTCCGCTGACTGACGCGTCCGGATTCGAAGGCGTCCGCGTAGTCGCCGGTGTCCATGACCAGGGTCGTATGGACGATCTGGGCGAGCCACTCCAGAGGCAGCTCGTCGAATCCGGTTGTGGTGTGCCAGTAGTGCAGATCCTTACCGCCGAGGAGCTGTGGCATGAACGCGACGGGGTGGTTGGTGGCCAGGGTAACCGTGGCGGCCTCGGCGAGTTCGTAGCCGATCTGCACAGCGGAGTTGCCCGCGCCGACGACGATGACGCGCTGACCCGCGTACTCCTTGGGCGAGCGATAGTCGGCCGCGTGCAGCAACTGTCCGGCGAAGGCTTCCTTTCCGGGAACGTCCGGCAGGTACGGGTTGCCGAAGCTGCCGCTGGCGGCGACCACGCCCGCGGTGGGGAGTCGACTGCCGTCAGCGGTGCTGACGACAAAGCCTCCGCTGCCGTCCGCCTCAACGGCGGTGACGCGGGTACCGGTACGGATCTCCACGTCGAGGGTCTCGGCGTAGCGCTGGAGATAGTCGACGACCTCGTCCCTGGTGGGGTAGTGGTCGGGGTCGCCGGGGAACGGCATGCCGGGCATGGCGCTGTAGCGGGCGGGCGAGAAGGCCGTGAGGCTGTCGTAGTAGTGCGGCCAGGAGCCTGTGGGCTGGTCCCCTGCCTCCAGGATGACGGGGCTGACGCCGAGGTTGCGTAGGGCGCGAGCGGCGGCGAGGCCGGACTGGCCTCCGCCGATGACGATGGTCTCCATGCGGCGCATGGTATCGTCAAATCTAGAAATGACAATATGATGCGTTGAGGGCGATGCTAGGTGCATGACGACGAACGGGATCGAGCTGACCCAGGCGGCGCGCGGCTTCCTCAAGGCCCTGGCCAGCGATACACGCCAGCAGATCCTCTTCCTGTTCGCCGGCGGAGTGGAGCTGACCGTGAACGAGGTGGCGGAGAAGCTGTCGCTGGCCCAATCCGCCGCGTCGACCCACCTTGCGACTCTGCGCGATGCCGGGGTCCTGGCATCCCGCCGCGAATGGAAAACGGTCTACTACCAGGTCAACCCAGACGGAGTCGCCCAGGCACTGACGGACCTCCAGGTCGCCCTGCGCGCCTGCTGTCCTCCGTCCGCCGAGTGCGGCTGAGCGCGAGGCGGTGGCCCACCCATCCGTCGATGTGAACTGCTTAGCGCACGGTCTAATTTGACATAGTTCTAATCAGTGGGCATGCTCATTACTACTTCGACATGCTTCTAATCAGAGTGTGGGTCCTGCCTGACCGTGCCCACACCGCCGACCTGGATGCTTCGCCGACAACCGAGGAGACAGCCACCATGGGTGGATGCTGCAGCACAGAGCCCGTCGAGATCGAGCAGTTCACGCCCCACGCCGGCCTGCCGGTCGTGGTGATCGGCGCCGGGCCCGTCGGCCTGGCCGCCGCCGCCCACCTGACTGAGCGCGGCCTGGACTTCCAGATCATCGAGGCGGGCGAGCAGGCGGGCGAGTCCATCGCGCAGTGGGGCCACGTGCGGGTGTTCAGCCCGTGGCGCTACAACATCGACGCCGCCGCCCGCCGTCTCCTGGACGCCCGCGGCTGGACCGCGCCCGATCCCGACTGGCTGCCGACCGGCGCTGAGATCGTCTCCGACTACCTCGCCCCGCTGGCCGACGTTATCGGGGACCGGCTGCGTACGGGTGTCAAGGTGACCGCGATCAGCCGCCTCGGATACGACCGGGTCCGCACCAACGGTCGCGAGGGCGCCCCCTTCCTGGTACGGCTCGACACCGGCGAGGAGATCCAGGCCAAGGCGGTCATCGACGCCTCCGGCACCTGGACCGAGCCGAACGTGCTCGGAGCCAGCGGCCTGCCCGCCTTCGGCGAGACCGATGCCGCCGACGTCATCGACCACGCCCTGCCGGACGTCCTGGGCGCCGACCGCACGACCTACGACGGCAAGCACGCGCTCGTCGTCGGCGCGGGACATTCTGCCGCCACCACGCTGATCGCCCTCGCCCAGCTCGACGACGCGCAGATCACCTGGGCCATCAGGGCCGGATCGGCCAGCCGTGCCTACGGGGGAGGCGACGCGGACGCGCTGCCCGCACGCGGCGCGCTCGGCACCCGCCTGCACGAGCTGGTCACCTCCGGCCGGGTGCGGCTGCTGACCGGCTTCTTCACCCACTCCGTGCGGCGGACCGGCGACCAGGTGACGGTGATCAGCCGAGACCCGTCCGGCGCCGAGCAGTCGGTCACCGTCGACCGGATCGTCTCGGCCACCGGCTACCGGCCCGATCACTCGATCGCCTCAGAGCTGCGCCTGGACCTGGACCCGATCCTCGGCTCCACCCGACAGCTTGCCCCGCTGATCGACCCCAACGCCCACTCCTGCGGCACCGTCCCGGCGCATGGTGTCGATGAACTGGCTCACCCCGAGTCCGGCTACTACGCGGTCGGCGTCAAGAGCTACGGCCGCGCGCCGACGTTCCTCATGGCCACCGGTTATGAGCAGGTCCGCTCCGTCGTGGCCGCGCTCGCCGGGGACTGGGAGGCCGCCCGGGACGTCCAGCTCGACCTGCCCGAGACCGGCGTGTGCTCCTCCAACCTGGCCGAAGCCCAGGAGCAGCGGGTGGGCCTGGCCACCGGCGTCAGCGGCGGCCTGCTCGCCACACCGCTTCCCCTGGCCACCGTCTCCTCCGGCGGCGGTAGCTGCTGCGGCTGAACGAGAGCTGACATGTCCGACGGATTTCCCACCGCCGCGCAGAAGCAGGCCCTGCGCCTGATCTGTGACCACGAGCCGATGCGTGCGGACCGGCTGGCAGGAGAGCTCGTCGCTACCCGCGCGCCGAGCGGCAACCCCGGCTACGCTCCGGCGATCGCGCGCATGGCCGCGACCCTGGCGTGGCGGCTGCACGCCCAAGGCTTCATCGCCGAAACCGGCGAGGGAGCTTGGAGAACGACAACGAGCGGTCGTGAGCTGATCGCCTGCCCGGGCGGGGGCTCGTGAGCTCATCCGCTGAGGCCGCCGTTCCCGAAGTCCGGAGCGGCGGCCGGACCCGTTTCACGCACGGCTGGCGGATCGTCGCCGCCCTGGCCGTCACCCAGACCATCGGCTACGGCGTTCTGTACTACGCCTTCTCGGTCTTCCTCACCCCGATGACCGGCGCGCTGAGAGCCAGCGGGACACAGATCGCCGGCGCACTCACGCTCGCCGTGCTCACCATGGCGCTGTGCTCACCGTTGGTCGGGCGCTGGCTGGACGCCCACGGCGGTCGCGCCCTGATGACCGCCGGCTCCGTGCTCGGCACGCTGGCGGTGCTGGCCTGGTCGCACGTCACCAGCCTCCCCCAGCTCTACGGGGTCTTCGTCGCCATCGGCATCGCCTCGGCGATGGTGCTGTACGAGCCGGCCTTCGCCGTCGTCGTCTCTTGGTTCGACGGCAACGGGCGCGCGAACGCACTGCTCGTGCTCACCATCGTCGCCGGTTTCGCCTCCTCGATCTTTCTGCCTCTCACCGGACTGCTGGTGGAGCACTACGGGTGGCGGCAGGCGCTGGTCGTCCTCGCTGTCCTCTACGGAGCGACGGCGATCCCGCTGCACGCGTTCGTGCTGCGCCGCCGTCGGACGGCGGCGGAGGTCAAGCCGCACCAGCGCGCCGACCTGGTCAAGGCCGCCGTGCGAGCGCGGCCGTTCTGGCTGCTGGTCGCCGCGTTCACCGCGCACGGCGGCGCGGTGGCCGTCGTGGGCGTGCTGCTGGTCACCTATCTGATGCACCTCGGACATTCGCCGGTCTTCGCGGCCACCATCGCCGGGCTGCTCGGCGTCTTGTCGGTGACTGGCCGCCTGGTCACCACGGGGCTTCGTAGCCGCTGGTCAGCGGCTTCCGTCGCGGCCGGTGTCTTCGCCCTGCAAGGCGTCGGGGCCGTACTGTTGCCGCTGGCCGGCCACACCGTGCCCGGCGCGATCGGGTGCGTGCTGATGTTCGGACTCGGCTTCGGTGTCGGCACCATCACCCTGCCGTACCTGCTGGCCGAACGGTACGGCACCGCCGCCTACGCCAGCCTGTCGGGCCGGATCGCGATGTTCTCGGTCGCCGACAAAGCCGCCGCTCCCCTGGGAGCAGTGGCCCTGGCCCAAGCCGCCGGTTACGGCTGGGTCATGGCCGCCGTCGCCACCGCATGTGGGATCGCCTCGTTCGCGCTGGTTGCCTACCATCGCCTATCATTTAGACCGATATCAAATCAGGAGGTGTTGTCGTGACCGCCACTACTGGCCAGTGCTGCGCGCCGATCGCCCGCGAGCCCTTGTCGGAGACCGACGCGGCCGAACTCGCAGTGCTGCTCAAGGCGGTCGCCGATCCGGTTCGGCTGCGTCTGCTGTCGATGATCGGTTCCCACTCGGGCGGCGAGGCGTGCGTGTGCGACCTGACCGACGCCTTCGACCTGACCGCCCCCACTATCTCCCACCACCTCAAGGTGCTGCGCACCGCCGGTCTGATCGACTGCGAACGGCGCGGCACCTGGGTCTACTACTGGATCATCCCCGCCGCGGTGGCCCGGCTCGGCGCCCTCTTCACGCCGTTGGCCGAACCCGCCACCGCATGACCTCATCCTTGGTCGACGTCCTCGTCATCGGAGGGGGCCAGGCGGGTCTGGCGGCCGGGTACTACCTGCGCCGGGCCAAGGCCGACTTCGTCATCCTCGACGCCCAGGACACTCCCGGCGGCGCGTGGCAGCATGCCTGGCCGTCGCTGCGTCTGTTCTCGCCCGCGCAGTACAGCTCACTCCCGGGCCGGGGAATGCCCCCGCCACCAGGCGGCGGCTATCCCAGCGCGGCCCACACAGTGGCCTATCTCAGCGAATACGAACAGCACTACCAGCTGCCGATCATCCGGCCCGCTCGCGTGCGTGCTGTACGGCGAGGCGTCGACCGGCTGACGGTCGAAACCGACGTGGGCACGTGGCAGGCTCGTACCGTCATCAGCGCGACCGGTACGTGGTGGCGCCCCTACGTCCCGTACTATCCCGGCATCCGAGACTTTCACGGCCGGCAGCTTCACACCGCGGACTATCGGGGTCCCCAGCCCTTCCACGGCCGGCGTGTGGTGATCGTCGGCGGCGCCAACTCCGCCGCGCAGATCCTCGCCGAGGTCTCCGCCGTCGCCGAGACCACCTGGGTCACCTTGCGCCCGCCTCGGCTGCTGCCCGATGAGGTGGACGGGAGAGCCCTGTTCGAGCTGGCGACCCGCCGCTACCAGGCGGTCCAGACAGGCCAGGACGCGCCGAGCGTCGCCGATCTCGGTGACATCGTCGCGGTGCCGCCGGTCCGTGACGCGCGTGATCGGGGTGTGCTCAAGGCTGAGCCCATGTTCGCCCGCATCACTCCGCACGGTGTCGCATGGCGCGACGGCACCGAGCTGGCCTGCGACGTCATCGTGTGGTGTACCGGCTTCCGCCCAGCGCTCGGCCACCTGGCCCCGTTGGGGTTGCGCGGCTCCGACGGACTCATTCCGACCGAGGGCACCCGTGCGCTGGGCGAACCGCGACTCCACCTGCTCGGCTACGGCGACTGGACCGGCCCTGCCTCCGCAACGCTGATCGGAGTCGGCCGCACCGCGCGCGACGCCGTCGCTGAGATCACCGCCCAGCACTGAAAGCCCGGACGGTTACTCCCGAACCCAGGCGTGTTCCAACGGCCATCATTCGTTCCTGGGACGCCTCCTCTCCCGGCCCCGGTCCGCAGCGATCGCGTTGGCAGAGGCTCGGAGTATGGACCGACCTCCTTGGCGACACGCGGCTATGTCCTCCAGAGGCCGCTGGCAGCGGCGAGGGGCCAGGACTTCGACATGACACTCCCGTTTGCCGGGAAAGAAGGGGCAGGTGTCGCCGCAGCCCATGGTGATGACCACGTCGGAGGCCTCAACGGCTTCCGGGGTGAGGATCTTGGGCCGGCCGTCGGTGATGTCGATGCCGACCTCGCGCATGGCCTCGACCGCGACAGGGTTGGTCTGCTCTGCCGGAGCGGATCCGGCGGAGCGGACCTCGATCCGGTCCCGGCCAGATGGGTGAGCCAGCCCACGGCCATCTGGGAGCGTCCGGCGTTGTGGACGCAGACGAACAGAACGCTGGGCTTGCGGTCAGGCATGGACGGTCACGCCACGCCGCTCACCGAGAGCCGCCGTCCGATCGGCTGAGCGCCGGTGACAGCAGCGCCCGGAGCGTGGCGATGATCCGGATCAGGCTCGCCGACAGGGCCGGCATCAGCGGCCGCAACGCGGGCGAGGGCGCCATGGTAGCGGCCGCGAGCATGATCGCGTCCAAGGTGATCAGCGCAATCGCGCCGACCAGCGTCGCCGCCTGAGTCCGCCGGTAGGCCCGCTTCTCTGTGGCGGCCGCCAGCAGGGTGAGGGCTGTCGCAACGAGGGCCACGCCGTAGGTGATCCGGACGGCCAGAGGGATCGGCCAGGTCCACGCCTGAGCGCACACAAGGCTGAGGCCCCAGACTGCTCCCATGATCGGGCCCGTGGCCAGTAGGGCCACGGCTGTCCGCCGCCATGGAGATTCGCGACAGAAGGCGGCCGTGATCATTTTGGCGTCGCCGAACTCGGCGATCGCCGCTCGTGCGGCCGCGTCAGGGTCGTTCACTACCGCGAGGTGGGTTTCATAGGTTTCCTGTAGCCCGTCGGCCAACTCCTCCACCGCCTGCGCGGGGAGCCGAGAGGACAGGATGTCAACCTGAGCGGCGATCAGCTCGTGGCCGGCCATGGCCGTGTTCCCAGTGCGGCGGTGACGGCGCTGGCGAACTCCTGCCAGCTGTCGCGTTCGTCGCTGAGCGCCTTGCGCCCTTCGGCGGTGAGTTCATAGGTACGGCGGCGCCGCCCGCCTACGACCGACCAGCTTCCGGATATCAATCCCGCTCGCTCCAGCCGGTGGAGGGCTGGGTAGACGGTGCCGGTGGGCAGGTCGATGTGTCCCTCGGTCGATTCGCGCAGTGCCTCTTTGACCGCGTAGCCGTGCTGTGGCCCACCCTCGAGTGTCGCGAGCAGCAGGCCGTCCAGGTGTCCTTTGAGTGCTTCTGCCCTCATAGGTAGTAACGCTATACCGGGTCTTCTTTCGCGGGCAATGACCGGAGTAGCGTCACTATAGATAGAGACACTACGCATGGGAGCTCACGATGCACGAGATCGACATCTTCGGCATCCCCGTACCCGACGCGGGCCCGCTCTTCCTGACAGCCCTGGCCTTTCACATCGCGTCCGGCCTGACATGCGTCGCATGCGGGGCCGTGGCAGCCCTGTCACGTAAGGGCAGCGCCCGGCATCTCCGGTTCGGCCGGGTCTACCTGTGGGGGCTCGGGGTGGTGTTCGCGTCGATGACGGCCCTGTCGATGATCCGCTGGCAGGAGAACTCTCATCTGTTCGCCATCGGCTCCTTGGCCTTCACCGTCGGCCTGGTCGGCTCCCTGTACAGGCGGCGACGGTCCTACCTCCACATCGCAGGGACGGGTTTGTCGTACATCGCCCTGCTCACCGGGTTCTACGTCGACAACGGTCACAACCTGCCGATCTGGGACCGGCTGCCCCCTGGAGCTACTGGGTCCTGCCGAGTCTGCTCGGCCTCCCCGTGATCGCCCGCGCCATCTGGCAGAGACGGCTGGCTTCGCTGTGACAGGACAGGAGCTGCACCGGTGGCGCTTGGAGCGACAGCGATGGAGCGGTCAATGTTGATGATCTACGGGCATCGCCACGCCATGGATTATCGGCACGGTGAACGGGAGGTTGGGGTGGGGCGCGATCGTTTCGATATGGTGCACGACCAGGTCAGCCTGCTCGATCGCGGCCTGTGTCCGGCGGTTGGGACGGCATCCTGCGCCGATGCGCCGCCACAGCGGTGTGAGGAGGTCCTGGATCCGTCCACGCATACCGGTGTCGCGTACGTGTTCGCAGAACACGAACGTTCCCGTCAGTCTCAGCACCCGGCGGACCTCGGCCAATGTTCGATTCAGATCATCGACTGAGCACAACACGAGCGTGCTCACCACCGCGTCGAAGCTGGCGTCAGGGTAGGGCAGTTCCTCACCGCATGCGGAACTGATCTCGACCGGAACGCTTGCCTCGCGCTTGCGTCGGCGCAGACGCTGACGCATGGCGGGGTCCGGTTCCGCCACGACCACTCGTTCGGCCTCGCGGTAGTGAGCGAGGTTGGCCCCGGTACCCGCGCCGATCTCCAGAACCTGGCCGCTCAGATTCCCGACGAGGTGGTCGCGCAATGCCCCCAGCCAGCGCTCCTCGGCCCCTCGTGTGATGCGGTCATAGAGCCAATGCCGTGTAGTTAAGGGTCTGGGGCTGCGGGTCAAGGGTCTGTGGTGAGGATGTCGATGCTGGTAGTAGCTTTGTAGCTGGTCCGGTCGACGGTTCCTTTGGCGTTGTACTTGGAGATCGCGCGTTTGACGACGCGGGGGCGGGTCCGGATGCGCCGGGCGGGCAGGAGGCCGGCCAGGACGTGACTGCCGATGGTGCCGACAAGGTCGACGACGGCGTCGGCGATGACGCCTGCGGCTTGGATGACCAGGTCGCGGGCGGTGTGCAGGGCGATAGTGAAGCTGGCCCGGTCGGGGTCGATCTCTGGCCGGGTGCCGGTGGCGTCGGCCATCGCCAGGCGCAGGAGCTGGTAGGTGAGCAGCAGGGCGTACATCTCCTGGTCGATGCCGTCAGGGGTGCGGGCGCGCAGGACACGGCCGCCGAGGACGGTGGATTTCACCTCCAGGTAGGCCGACTCGATCTCCCATCGCTCGTGGTAGAGCGTGACCAGTTCGGCGGCGGGGTGGGTGCGGTGGTCGGTCAGGGTGGTGACCAGCCGGTACAGGCCGGTGCGGCGGCCGGTGGCGGTGGCGATGGTGATCTCGCAGTCGATGACGCGGACTGCGACGGTACCGAGCATCGAGGTGTAGGAGCCGTCCCTCAGGCGGCGCAGCACGGGTAGCCGGCGGCCGTTCTTGACCCGGACCAGCGTCTGGGCGCCTGTCGCCGCGATGGCGGACACCAGGGCCTGGACGGCGAAGCTGCGGTCCAGCAGCACGATGATGCCCGCGTGCAGGCTGCGTAGCAGGCCTGGCGCATACGTCGTCTCCCCGTTGGCGGTCGTCCCGAACACCGCGTCCATGAGGGTGCGGGTGCCGCAGGAGACCAGTACCAGCAGCCGGATCGACGGATAGCCCGAGCCGCCGTGGTTGCAGCGATGCTTGGTGAACCTGCTCAGATTGGCCGCGGTGTCGGGCACCGCGATCGTGGTGCCGTCGATCGCGCAGACCCGCAGCCCCCGCCACCACACGCCCGGGGTGGCGATCCCCGCAGCCGGGCCGCGCAGGAGTTCCCACAGCCACCACATCGGCTCGAGGCCCACCCGTCGGCGGGCCTGCACCAGCGCAGCCGCCGTCGGGACGGCGAGCTTCAACCCGGTCAACCCGGCCGTCAGCCTCTGCCATACCTGCCGCCAGCCCAGCTCGGGGAACAAGCACCCGGCCAGCAGCGAGTAGACCACCACCCGCGAGGGCAGATCCCGCACGCGCACTTGCGTTCTGCCGGTGTGCGCCAGCGCCTCATCGACCATCTCGAACGGGATGAGCCGGGTCAGCTCACCCAGATGGCCGGGCGCGAACGCTCCTGCGGCCACCACAACATCACGACGCATGACAGACTGGACATCCAACGGAGCTCCCGCCGAACAGTGATCTTGGTCGACACCGTTCTAGCAGGAGCTCCGTTGTTGTCTTCACCCACTTGACAGACCCGCCACCACGCTAACTAAGCGGCATTGGTCATAGAGCAGCGCGAAACACCGGTGTCCGTGGGCGGCCCCATGCTCGGCCATGGCAACCCCCTCTCCCGCCACGCCGGATCCATGCGCCCACGGACGGAGATTCAGGCGCGCGGTTCTCGGGAAGACCCGCCGAGGCCAACAACGCCGAGAGCCATCTACCACTGTGTTCTTTCAGGAGCCTCCCCAACGGGAGGAGGCCCCTGGGATTTGACCCGACCTGGGATGGTTACCTGGTCGGCGCCGGGTCGAGTTCCGCGATCAGCTTTTCGATCCGGGTGCGGATCTCGTCGCGGATCGGACGGACGGCCTCTACGCCCTGTCCTGCGGGGTCGTCGAGCTTCCAGTCCTCGTACCGTTTGCCGGGGAAGAAGGGGCAGGTGTCGCCGCAGCCCATGGTGATGACCACATCGGAGGCCTCAACGGCTTCCGAGGTGAGGATCTTGGGCTGCCCGCCGGTGATGTCGATGCCAACCTCACGCATGGCCTCGACCGCGACCGGATTGATCTGCTCCGCCGGAGCGGATCCGGCAGAGCGGACCTCGATCCGGTTCCCGGCCAGATGGGTGAGCCAGCCCGCGGCCATCTGGGAGCGTCCGGCATTGTGAACGCAGACGAACAGGACGCTGGGCTTGCGGTCAGGCATGGACGGGCTCCTTCGTGAACAGGCGGCGGCCCCAGAGGCTGACGTAGACCAGGGCAACCAGCACGGGCACTTCGATGAGCGGGCCGACGACCCCGGCGAGGGCCTGGCCCGAGGTGACGCCGAACACCCCGACGGCGACCGCGATGGCGAGCTCGAAGTTGTTGCCCGCGGCGGTGAAGGCCAGCGTGGTGGTGCGGTCGTAAGGGAGCCCGATGGCACGGCCGGCCAGGAACGAGCCGCCCCACATGACGACGAAGTAGGCCAGCAGCGGCAGCGCGATCCGGGCGACGTCGCCGGGCCGGGAGGAGATGGTGCCGCCCTGCAGGGCGAAAAGGATGACGACGGTGAACAGCAGACCGTACAGGGCCAGCGGGCCGACTCTGGGCAGGAATCGGGTCTCGTACCAGTCGCGGCCCTTGGCGCGCTCTCCGAACTTCCTGGACAGGTATCCGGCGGCGAGCGGGATGCCGAGGAAGATCAGCACGTACCCGGCGATGTCCCAGGCGGAGACCTCGAGCGCGGACTGCGACAGGCCGAGCCATCCAGGCAGTACCTGCAGGTAGAACCAGCCGAGAGCGCCGAAGGCGACGACCTGGAAGATCGAGTTGATGGCGACGAGTACGGCGGCGGCCTCCCGGTTGCCGCAGGCCAGGTCGTTCCAGATGAGGACCATGGCGATGCAGCGGGCCAGCCCGACGATGATCAGGCCGGTGCGGTACTCGGGCAGGTCGGGCAGGAAGATCCAGGCGAGGGCGAACATCAGGGCCGGGCCGATGAGCCAGTTGAGCACCAGCGAGGAAATGAGGAGCCGCTTGTCGCCGGTCACGGTGCCGAGGCGGTCGTAGCGGACCTTCGCCAGGACCGGATACATCATCAGCAGTAGGCCGAGCGCGATCGGCAGAGAGATGTCGCCGACCTTGACGGCGTCCAGGGCAGTGTTCAGGCCAGGGACGAGCCGTCCGAGGAGCAAGCCGGCGACCATGGCGACGCCGATCCAGACCGGCAGAAACCGGTCCAGCGTAGACAGGCCGCCGATCACGCCGGTTTCAGGCGGGGCGGACGCTGGGGCGCGGGTCGGGCTCGATGACATGAGGAGTGATCTTCCTTACGTGCTGGAGAGGGCGGAGCGGATGCCGCTCAGACCGTGGCGGGGACGCTGAGCAGGGCCGATAGCTCCGCGAGCGTCGCGGGGACGACGCGGTAGTACACCCAGGAGGCGCGGCGCTCGGAGGTGAGCAGACCGACATCTTTGAGGACCTTGAGGTGGTGGCTGATCGTCGGCTGGGACAGGTCGAAAGCGGCGGTCAGATCGCATACGCACGCCTCGCCCCCCTGGTGACTGGCCACGATCGAAAGGATGCGCAGCCGTACCGGATCGCCGAGCGCCTTGAACACGCGCGCTACTCCTGCGACCTGCTCGCCGTCCAGAGGCTCACGCGCCAGCGACGAGCTGCACTCCAGAAGCTCCAGCGGTTCCATCCGTCCCTCCCTGTGTCGATGTCTGTCGATATCAATGTATGTCAATATTGATGGGTGTCTAATCAGCACGGTCCGTGTGATGTCAGACGGAAGGCAGGTTGAGCTGGGCGAGGAGATCGCGCACACGGCGCTCGATCTCATCCCGGATCGGACGGACCTCCGCGAGCCCCTTCCCGGCGGGGTCGCCAAGCTCCCAATCCAGGTAGCGCTTGCCGGGGTAAACCGGGCAGGCGTCCCCGCAGCCCATCGTGACCACGACGTCGGCCGCCTGGAAAACCTCGTCCGTCCACGGCTTGGGAAACTCCGCGGAGATGTCGATACCTCGCTCGGCCATAGCCGCTACCACTGTGGGGCTGATCTCGTCGGCGAATTCAGAACCGCCCGACCAGGCCAGCGCGTTCTGACCGGCCAGTGCCCGGAAGAACCCGAGCGCCATCTGGCTGCGGCCCGCGTTGCGCACGCACAGGAACAGCACGACAGGACGCCCGTCGCTCCCGCCTTCCACCCTCGCCAGGGCGTGCAGCCGCTGGCGGGCGAAGCGCTCCGCCAGCAGAGGAAGGAAGTTGGTGACCCGGCCATTCTCGGCGAACTCGTCGTAACTGGCCTGAAGGAACCGCGCGATCGTCTCGGCTCCGAACGTGCCGGCGAACTCATCGCTCAGGCGGCGCGCAGCTGTGTCCAGGGCCACCTGTTGATCGATGGTCAGATGGCCACGCTTGTAGGTGCTGGTCATCGGTCGCTCCTGCGGGAGGGCCCAACACTGAATCGATGGGCGTCTACTTCGATTAACGCCAATATCGATGCTCATCGATACCGCGCCGAGGCGAATGGCAGATGAACATCTCGTGTCGAAGGCCGGGCCTCAACGTGGTGAGTGGCGGCGACCGTGGGCGTCTTGGCGACGCGGTACTCAGCTTCCTTCAAGCCATGAGGGAGGCGGCCACCCAGCCCGTGATCCGGCCCGTCTCGGTTTCGGCGGCCACGTAGCGAGGGTGGGCCAGCTTGCTCGCATCGAAGGTCTCCCAGCTAGGCGCAGTCGTCTCGAAGCTGGACTGGCCGGTATCAAGACCGGCTTGGTAGACGGCAAGCACCTCCTCAGCGTCCGCCGAACGTATCGGTCGGATCTCCAGCCCGGCCGCGAGGGTGGCTGAATGCACACCGTCGCAACGATCCGCGTCGTACGTCATCAAGGGCTCCTCAAACACAGGCCGGCGAGCGGGAGTTGAGTTCCCATCACACATCAGAGCGGGGGGAAGCAGCTCCCGCACCTGTCGTTTATCCGACGCCAGCCCGAATCTATCGGGCGGGGCCAGTGGGAGAAGGCGGTTCAATCTGTTGGTCAGGCCAACATCGCACTCTTGGTCAGCTGACAGATTCCCCACCCTCGATGCAGAGTTATGCGCCTGTTTGTCACCTCTGTCTAATTTGGCAGCAGCCGTGTTCACGCACGCACACGACGCGGATCTCGGCGAACTCGTTGGCGATCACGATAGGGTCGCCCACCGCGTTCTCGAGGAGGCGCCGCCGTTGGGTGGCGGCCAGCTCCGCGGTGCGACGGTCCTCTGCCTCGCCCTCCCGTTCCAGGTTCATAGGAAGATCGCCAGATTCTGCATGCGGATCACCGATTCGTCGGTGGAGATCAGTCGACGGGCCAGCTTCCACTCGCCATCACACTGCCGCAGGAGGTCTTCGCGACCTGCTGAGACGAGAGCCGATTCCCCAACGTCGCCGCGGCTGCGGAACAGCAGCACGGCGGACTCGACGATGAGTTCATCGTCTTGGTCGGTGGCGAACGTTCGCACGTTGGTCACAAAGTGACGGAGCCGGGATGAGACGTCCCTTCGCGGAGCACGACAGCCAGATCCCGAGACCTCTGACCCGCAGGTACATGAGCGGACCACAGCCCGCCGGTACTCCGCGGCGTACAAGGCTCGGATCCTGCAGGAGTACGAACAGCTCGACAAGGTCGGCAAGGGCGCGCTGCTGCGTCGCGAGGGCCTGTACTCCTCCCTGATCTCCAGTTGGAAGACCGCTCGCGACCACGGGGTGGCCCAGGCGCTGGCTCGGCCGGTCGGCCGTCCCAAGGCCGACCCGCGAGACAAGAAGATCGACACGCTGGAGGGCGGGGTCGAGCGGCTACGCGCCGAGCTCGACAAGACCCGCCAGGTGATCGAGGTGCAGGGAAAGCTCTTCGCGCTGCTGGATCAGCTCGCCACCGGCAGCGAGAACTCGACGGCTCGGGGCGAGCAGTGACCGAGATCATCCAGAGCGCCCAAGCCGAGGCGATCGAGGCACTCACCCCGTTGCTCGGGCGCCGCAAGGCGTGCGCTGCGGCCGGAGTGCCACAGGCCAACTGGTACCGAAACAACCGCCGCAGCACGGCTCCGCCCCTGCGGGTGCCGAATATTCATCCGTGCAGGTCGTATGTCAGTCCTGGGGTGCGAACGGGTGCAAGACGCCTCAGGAGTGAGGAAGGCAGGAAGTCGACGAGGTATCCGGTCCGACCTCCTGTCGATCCTCCTGGCTCACGAACGCGGCCGGCCCCGCGATGGTTGGTCCGCCGACCGCGTGACGTCGAAAACTGACCAGATCCTGGCCGCTCGCCCTGGTGGTGATGGGCAGCGCGCTGCTGCTGGGGCCGGCAGACCCGGTGATCAGCATGATTCTGATCGCCCTGATCGTCTATGCCCTGGCCACGATGCTGGACCGGATCGAGGAAGTGACCGCCGCTCGCCTGTCGCTGGCGATGACCGCGGCGGCCGAAGAACGGCTCCGCATCGCGGCGGAACTCAACCAGAGCCTGGGCGCCGCGCTCGACACGATCGCGGCCAGCGCCCGGAAGGGCACGCCTGACGTGGAATCGGCCCGGCACTCGCTGAGCGAGGCCAGGGCCGCCGCCGTCGGCTACCGCGCGATGTCGCTGGCGCCCGAACTCACCACCGCCAAGGGCATGCTGGTCTCCGCGGGAATCGCCACCGAGGTGCGGATGCGGCACGCGGAACCGCTCGGCCCGGCCGGCGCGCTGCTGGCCACCGTCCTGCGCGAGGCCGTGACCGAGATCGTCCGGCACCGCGCCACCTCCCGCTGCGTGATCGACTCCGCCACAGAAGACGGCACCGTACGACTGAGCATCGCCCACGACGGCACCCGCAGCGCCACGGACGAATCCCTGACAGATCTCCCCGCCCAGGTCGCGGCGGCCGGCGGCACGCTCACCACCGGCATCGACGACAACGCCCATGTCTTCGTGGAGGTGGCGGTGCCCAGCACCACGCTGCCGGCCCCACCCGCCCGCCTCGCATCTACGACGGATCCGATAACGTCCTTCAACCCTGAAATGAAAGATTCGGAGGCCCGCCCGTGGAGATGCGAGAGATCGAGATCTTCCTGACGCTGGCCGAGGAGCTGCACTTCAGCCGTACGGCCGAGCGGCTGGGCATCAGCCCCGCCCGCGTCAGCCAATCGATCAAGAAGCAAGAGCGGCGCATCGGCGCGCCCCTGTTCGACCGCACCACTCGAGCGGTCCGCCTCTCCCCGCTCGGTGAGCAGCTGTACCAAGCGCTCAAGAGTGGCCACCGGCAGATCATGCAAGGTATCACGACCGCTCAGGCCACCGCCGACGGCACCGCGGGCACACTGACCCTCGGCACGCTCGGCCCGCTCTCCACGCAGATCACGAACGTTCTCGACCTGTTCCTCGCCCGCCACCCGAACGCCCGACTCCAGCACCGCGAGATCCAGCCTGCCTCCCCTCTGGACCTACTGAAGTCGGGCGAGGTGGACGTGGCGCACCTGTGGCTGCCGATTCGCGAGCCCGATCTGACCATCAAACCGACCTCGTACGCCTCCGACGTGGTGTTGATGGTCTCCGCCGACCACCCTTACTCGGGACGAGACTCCATCTGCCTGGAGGACCTCGGCGACTGCACCGTGGTCGAAGGCCATTCGATCCCCTCCTACATGGAGGAGATCTTCAACCCCTACCACACCCCTTCCGGTCGCCCCGTCCGCCGCGGACACAAGGTCACCACCTGGCAGGAGACCCTCAGCGCCGTCGCCTCGGGCCAAGCCACCGCCGGAGTCACCGCGGAGGCCGCGACCTTCTACCCCTGGCCCAGCCTCGCCTTCGTCCCGATCCGCGATGCCCCGCCGTGCCAGTGGACCTTCGCCTGGCGTACGGCGAGCGAGACGCCACTCATCCGCGCCTTCGCCCGAGCAGCAGCCGACACCCGGCAACCGACGGAGTAGCACCCCCGAATCCGACGTTCTTTGCCGTTTGTCGAGTATCCGGCACGGCCCGGTTTTGCGGTTTGAGTCAGCTGTGGCCCAGAGGAACATGAGGGCATGACCGATCAGTTGAACACAGCCAAGTAGGCAGGCCTCATCAGCCGGCCCGACATCACCGAGTACGCGGAGCGCGGGCCTGCGCACCGGCCTGCTGCTCGTCGACGGCGATGACGTGGCGGGGGTCGTGACGCTGCTGCTCCGGGCCTTGACAGCGCCGGAGCACCAGGTCGGCGACTGGTGCCGTGGTAGCCAGTGCTCTGGCCTCCACGAGGGCTCATCACTGTTCGTCCGGTGCTGGCCGCAACTTCTACGCCACGGGGACAACCAGCCAGGACGCAGCCGGCAGGGACTGAGCCTCGAACGCGTCCGCTTGCTGGAACGGACCGGCGGCAACGTGGGGCGGTTCGCCTCCCGGCGGGTGCGGGCGGTGTTGCGTCCGGCCGAGGTCGGTCAGATGCGCCGGATCGTGCGGTCGGCGGCTTGGGCGTCCCGCCGATCCCGCTATACCCGGTCAGCACCGGCGGCAACTGGGGGCTGGGCTCCCGTGAGCCGGCCTGGATGGGGTGCGGCGCCGCTGCGGGGGGCGTCACAGCCTTCGGAAAAGAGACCGGCCACGGGCTCGGCGAACGCCCCGGGCAGGCCCCCACCTCATGAAGGAGCCCGCGCGAGGCGCGGGCTCAGGACAGGGGCACCTGTAGGGCGCGCCAGGTGGCTACCTTGACGGTCAGCGCGTTAGCCTGGGCGGGCAGGGCATACAGCGACCAGAACTCCTTCGTCTCCCCTGGCTCGAAGCTCATCGCCGACAATGCCACCCCGGAGGTGTTCGTGCATGCGCAGTACGTGCCCGGCTCCTCCCCCTTGGCCACGATCACGCGGGCCGGGCGGTACAGGCGGCGCGCGGCGGGGTCGGTCACCTGGATGTTCGTCGCTGCGTGGTACTTGAAGGCGTTCCAATCATCGGCCCAGTTGAGGTCGTGGTACCACGCCTCGCCGTCACCCCGGTTGGTGATCGTGTAGCGGAGCAGGCCCAGGTCACCAGGCATCCGGCGGAAGGCCGTCACCTTCAGGTCGAACGGCACCCCCTTCGCGCGCACCGTCGCGTTCGTCCCTTCGCCCCCAAGCAGCGGGGACGCGGTGGTGCCGGCGGCCGGCACTTCAGCCGGCGCGGGCTTGGCGAACGTGATCGTCACCCGGCGGTTGCGGCGCCGTCCCTCGTCGGAGCCGTTGCTGTACAGCGGGCGGCGGGAGCCGTATCCGTGGGCCCTGAACGTCACCTGGTCGCGCGTGATCAGCTGCGTGAGGGCCTGGCGCACTGCCTCCGCGCGTCGGCGGGACAGCGGTTCGTTGATGGCGTCGGTGCCGGAGGAGTCGGCGTGGCCGTCGACCTCGATCGTCGTGTCCGCGGACGTGTCGATGAGCTTGGCTGCCTTGGCCAGCACCGTGCGGGCGCGCGACGTGAGCGTCGCCTTGTTCAGCGCGAACAGCACGTCGGAGGAGAGGCTGACCTTGAGGTCGGCGCCGTCGTCGGTCGTCTCCTCGGTGCGGTCGAGCGACTGCGACGGCGTCTCGATGAGGTGGCTGACGGTCTCGACCTGGGACGCGTCAGCTTCGGGCAGTTGCTGACCGGGGGGCGGCACGGGCGGGTCGTCGCTGATCGGGACGTCGACCATCGGCGGGCCGATCGGTGTGACGATCGTCGTGGTCGCCGGGTTGCCGGATGGCGCGGGCAGCACGGCGTAGACCGTCAGCGACTTGCCGGGGTCGATGATCGCTTTGAGGTCGTCGCGGTCGGTGTCGCTGCACAGGCATTCGCCGTCGGCGGGCTTGTACGGCATGAGCCATCGGTGGGCCGGGGCGTCGAGCACCGCGATGCCGGAGGGCCAGCGCCACTTGAGCGGCCGCATCGGGTCGGCGAGCGGCGCCTGCCAGTGCAGCGGTTTGTCGGTGCTGGTGGACAGGCGCAACTGCACCATCAGGTGCTTGCCGCCGATGCGGTTGAGCCCGACGAGTTCGGCCTTGTAGTTTGACTCGACGGTGCCCTGGACGGTGGCCAGCGCGGGTCGGGTGTCCCCACCGCCGGACGTCGCATTCCCGCTCGCGGAGGGCGAAGGAGCGCTGGTCGAAGGCGCGGGAGGCGGTGCGGTGGTCTCGCTCGCCAAGGGCGCGAGGGGTAGCTGACCACATCCGGCGGCCGTTAAGGCGACGGTGGTCAGGGCCATGATCCGGATACGCATGCCGGGCATTGTGCCATGACAAAATCAAAGGCGGTCAGTCAAGGAGATCGTGGCCGGGCACGCGCCGGGCTGGGACCGGCCGCTCCGACTATGGTCAACGCCCGCGCCGCGTCCGAGCCCTCTCGCGCCGTCGTGGCCGCCAGCGGATCCAGCCGTCTGATCCGCCGCTCCAAGCTTCCCCGCGACGGCACCGCCAGCCCTAGGATCTTGCAGTGCCGGACGGCCTCTGTGTAGACCGCGCTCACCGAGCGGCACTGCCTGTAACTCGTTCTCCCCGCCATGCTCGTGATGATCGATATGAGCGAGCTGCACCTGGCCGTACCACGCCTGAGTGCCGATCTCGCCCCCAGCGGGCCGTCACCACTGATTGGCGAATCTGGCACATCAACATTTCGTACGCCCCGATCAGCGCGAAGGAACGGCCAGGCGGCAATGACCCGAGCGATCAAGGTCGGGTCGGCCATGGCCACGTTCGTACCCGAACTCCCCAGGCAGCCGATCACCAACAGAAACCACGCAAGCACTTCCCCGCGACGATCGTGCCTGCCGACAAGCACCTCAGCGCGAGCTTGAACGATCACGCAGCCATGCGAAACCGCAGGTAGAAGCTCTGAAGATTCCGCGCGTACCCCCTCCGAGGCACCGCACCCAACCTTCGGCAGGCAAAACCTTGCCCCCTTGACCCGCGGTCAAGAGAGTTAGGCACCACGATCTGTCCAGGTCTGTCCCCATCTGGTCCCCGGAAGAACGCTGAAAGGCCGTTCTCGATTTCTCAAGAACGGCCTTTGACCTGCGGTTTCTCGCAAGTCGGGACGACAGGATTTGAACCTGCGACCCCTTGACCCCCAGTCAAGTGCGCTACCAAGCTGCGCTACGTCCCGTTGCCCGGCTGGCCGAGCGAGACCAACCTTAGCGCAGATTCCGGCCATGTGCGTACACGCGGATCCCTGGCGGACCTAAGCTGGCGATCATGGGAAGGAAACCGCTGGTCGATCACGAGGAGCTGGCCCGCCTGGCAGCCGAGGGCTGGTCGAATGCCGACCTCGCCGCACATTTCGGCGTGACCGAGTCCGGCATCCTCCAGGCGAAGAGGGCCGCCGGCCTCTCCAAGCGGATGACCGACCACAGCCGGGCTATCCCTTGGAAGCTGAACCGCGAGCACAACCAGTCCGGGCCCGCCACGAACCTGCGCAATCTGTCCGCTGTGGCGCAGGGCCGTACGATCCCGAAGGAGAAGCTCAACACGGCGCTCCGCTGGGCGAACCGCCTGGTCGAGAACGGTCTCGACATCGCCTACGACCCCGGGCGGGGGTTTCATGAGGTTCCCGCCGCGGCTGAATCCCACGTCGCCTCGGTTCTCGCGGACGCCCTGGCCGCGCTCGAGCCGCCCGGTTGACGCGATCGAGCCTCGGTCCGGCACGACCGGATGACTCATGCTGATCTACAACGTAAAGGCGCTGCCATCGCGAGCGCGGGGCGCGCTCGCCGTCACTCGTGGAAGCCGCCCAGGAAGCCACCCCGACCGCCGGCCGCCCGGCTCGGCCGTACGGCAGGCCAGAATGAACCGAGAAAGGCCGATACGGCGGAGAGGTGGCACCCATGACCGGTGACAGCGGAACGGTCCGGGAGGACGGCGTCGCGGAGGACCTGCTCTCGGTCGCCGAGCGGGTACGGCGCAGCCTGGAGGGCTCGTCGGCCGGAGAGCGGCTGGTCGCCCGGGTGCTGCTCGCCAACTACCCAGCGGCCGGGCTGGAGACCGCGTCCCGGCTGGCGGAGCGCGCGGGGGTGAGCGCGCCGACCGTGGTGAGGTTCACCGCACGGCTGGGGTTCCAGGGGTACCGGGCGTTCCAGCAGTCGCTGCGGGACGAGCTCGAGGCGCGGCGTGCCTCACCGCTGACGCTGTCGCAGCAGATCGGCGATGCCGGGAACTCGCTGCGCGTGTCGGCGGGCGCGGCCTTCCGGCAGCGGCTGGACGAGACGTTCGCCGCGCTCGCCGACTCCGAGCTCGACGCGGTGCTCGGTCTGCTGGCCGATCCCGGGCGCCGGGTGGCGCTGATCGGCGGGCGCTATTCCCACATCCTCGCCGAATACCTCGACCTGCACCTGAGGCTGCTGCGGCCGGGCACCCGCGTGCTCGATCCGCGGCCGGAAAGCCTGGCGGCGTTCTGTGTGGACATCGGGCGGCGTGACGTGGTCGTGGTCTTCGACTACCGGCGCTACCAGCGGGACATCGTCGAGTTCGCGCGCCGGGCGCACGACAGGGGAGCGAAGATCGTGCTTTTCACCGATCCGTGGCTCTCTCCGGCCGCGGATGTGGCCGACATCGTGATCCCCGCACGGGTGGAGGCGCCTAGTCCGTTCGACAGCCTGGTTCCCGCGCTCGCGCTGGTCGAGACGGTGGTCGCGGGCGTCATGGCCCGGCTCGGTGAGGCCGGTGAGGAACGGTTGCGCCAATGTGACGACATCGTCGGAGACGTCACTGTCGGCTGACGGAGTGGATGCAACGGCTGTTTCATAGAGCCTTGTTTTCGTTCTTGCTGAAAGATATCTTTCAGCAAGTCGTAGTCGCGGCTGCCCACCCCCAGGAGCTGCAATGACCGAAGAACTGCGTCCCCCGCGCAAACTCCGCCTGTGGGAGGCTCTGGCCCTGTCCGTCGGGCTGATGGGTCCCACGCTCGCCATGGCCCTGAACGGGGCGGGCGTCGCCGCCACCGTCGGCAAGGCCGTCCCTCTCGTCTTCCTGCTCGGCTTGATCGGCGTCGCTCTCGTGGCTTACGGCTTCGTTCGCCTGACCAGGCACTTCAACCATGCCGGATCGGTGTACGCGCTGGCCGGGGTGAGCCTGGGCCCGCGCGCCGGGTTCTTCGGCGGTTTCGCGCTCCTGGGGACGTACCTGTTCTTCGCGGTCTGCACGCTCGCCGCGACGGCGGTGTTCACGGAGGCGTTCGCCGGGGCGCTCGGCCTGTCGTGGAACGTTCCCTGGTTCCTGGTCGCGCTGGCGGCCGGGCTCGGCGTGTGGGCGGTGAACTCGCGCGAGTCCCGGGTGACCGCGCGCACGCTGCTGATCGTCGAGGGTGTCGGCATCGTCAGCATGCTGCTGCTCAGCCTGATCATCGTGCTGCGCAACGGCACGGGTAACGCGCCCGGCCACCAGACACTCGACCTGTCGGTGTTCGGCTTCGGCGGCACGACGATGAGCGCCGTGGTCACCGCCACGGTGTTCGCGTTCCTGTCCTGGGCGGGCTTCGAGGCGTGCGCGTCGCTGGGGGAGGAGACGGACGACCCCCGGCGCAACATTCCCCGCGCGCTCGCCGGAAGCGTGCTCCTCACCGGTGGCCTGTACATCTTCGTGATGGTCGCCCAGACCATCGGCTTCGGCACCGACGCCCAGGGCGTGGCCGCCTTCTCCGGCGCGGAGTCGTCCCTGTCGGCGCTGGCGCAGACCTACATCGGCACCTGGTTCTCCCTGGTCATCGCCTTCACCGCGATGGCGTCGGCGTTCGCCGCCTCCATCAGCTCGATCGCGGCGGCCAGCCGTCTCATGTTCGCCCTCGCCCGCGACGGCTTCGGTCCGTCCGCCCTGGCCCGCACCGACCGGCGGACCGGCGCGCCGACCGTGGCCCTGGTGGTCGCGCTGGCCGCCGCGCTGCTCGGCGACGGCCTCCTCGACGTGACCGGGGTGTCGGCGTTCGACTCCTACTACTGGTTCGCCACCCTCGGCGTGCTCTGCCTGCTGGTCGCGTACGCCGTCGCGGGCGCCGGGGTCAGCGCCTTCATCCTCTCCGGGCGCGGGAGGATCCCCAAGTACGAGGTCGTGGTCCCCATCCTGGCGATCGGCTATCTGTGCTTCGTCTTCTACAACCAGTCGGCGGGGCAGGACAGCCCGTACAACTACTTCCCCTGGATCGCCGCCGCCTGGTGCCTGGCCGGGCTGGTGATCGTGCTGGTCGCGCCGGGTCTCGCCCGCCGCATCGGTGAGCGGCTCACCGCCGAGCTGACCACCGCCGTCGAGACGGAGGACGCGGTGGTGCGGGCATGACCTCACCTGTGACCGGAACCGTCTTCGTCGCCACCTGCGACCTCGCCGCCCAGATGCGCGGCCGTGCCGTACCCGCCTCGAGGGAGGACGCGGTTCTGCGGTCGGGGACCGGCTGGGTGCCCGCCGACCTCGCGCTGACCTGCTTCGGGCCGATCGCCGACAACGTGTTCGGCTCGACCGGCGACCTGCGCCTGATTCCCGACCCCGCCACCCGGCTCGACGTGCCCGCCTCCGGCGGCGTGCCCGGCACCCGGATCTACCTCGCCGGGCAGGCGCAGCCGGACGGCACTCCGTGGGAGTGCTGCCCGCGGTCCTTCCTCGCGTCGGCGCTCGACGAGCTGCGCACCGAGCTGGGCCTGACGGCGGTCGCCTCGTTCGAGCACGAGTTCACGCTCGCCGGCGTGCCGGCCGCGCCGCCGTTCTCGTTCGAGCGGTTCCGTGCCGCCGAGCCGTTCGGCTCCGAGCTGGTGGCGCTGCTCGACCAGGCCGGGTTCGCCCCCGAGAGCTGGCTCCCCGAGTACGGCGACGCCCAGCACGAGATCACCCTCAGCCCCGCCGAGGGCATGGCCGCCGCCGACCGCGCCGTGCTGCTCCGCGAGATCGTCCGCGACCTCGCCAGGCGGAACGGCCTGCGTGCCTGCTTCGCGCCGATCCTCCACCCGGAGGGCAGCGGGAACGGCGTGCACGTCCACCTCTCGTTCCTGGACGCCGACGGGAACCCCGCGTTGTACGACCCGTCCCGGCCGGGGCAGCTGTCGGAGCTGGGCACCCGGTTCGCCGCCGGGATCCTGCGCCACGCCGCGGCCGTGACCGCTGTGACCGCGGCCAGCCCGGTGTCGTTCCTGCGCCTGACGCCCCACCGGTGGAGCGCGGGCGGGGTCTTCCTCGCCGAGCGCAACCGCGAGGCGCTGCTGCGCATCTGCCCGGGGTCGGGGCCGGACGCGGGCCACCAGCTCAACCTGGAGTTCCGGGCCGCGGACGCGACGGCGAACCCCTGGCTCGCGCTCGGCACGCTGCTCAAGGCCGGGCTCGAAGGCGTCCGCCGCGGCTATCCCGAGCCCGTCGTCTGGTCCGAGTCCGTGACCGAGGCGGAGCTGTCGGCGATGCCGTCCCTGCCCAAGGGGCAGGCCGAGGCGCTGGACGCCCTGGAGTCCGACCAGGTCGTACGCGGCTTCTTCGCGCCCGACCTGCTGTCCACCTACCTTTCGGTGAAGCGGGCGGAGCTGCGCTCGCTCGACGGTCTGGACGAGACGGAGCGCTGCGAGAGGATCGCCGATGTCTACTGATCCGGCTGCTTCCACCGCCCCGCCCGGGGACGGCCTGGCCGGGGCGATCGACGATCTGCCGCTGGTCGACCACCACGTGCACGGCGCGCTCGCCGGAGACCTGGATCGCCGGGAGTTCGAAGAGCTGATCACGGAGTCGGACCGGCCGATCCCGTCGTGGATGACGCAGTTCGACTCCCAGGTGGGCTTCGCGATCCTGCGCCACTGCGCGCCGGTGCTCGGGCTCGCCCCGCACGCCGACCCGGCGGCCTACCTCGCCCGCCGCGCCGAGCTCGGCGCGGCCGAGGTCAACCGTCGCCTGCTGGGGGCGAGCGGCATCGGGCACTTCCTGATCGAGACGGGCTACCGCGGCGACGAGATCCTCGATCCGGCGGGGATGGCGCGGGTGAGCGGCCGTCCCGCCGACGAGGTCGTCCGGCTGGAGGCCGTGGCCGAGCAGGTGGTCGCGGCCGGGACGGACGCGGCCGGGTTCGCCGACCGCTTCGCCGCCGCCCTGTGGGAGCGGAGCCGTACGGCACGCGGCCTGAAGACGATCGTCGCCTACCGTCACGGGCTCGATTTCGATCCGCGGCCGCCCGCGCCCGCCGAGGTCGCGGAGGCGGCCGGACGCTGGTTGCGCGCCGTCGAGAGCACCGGCCGGATCCGCGTCGACGACCCCGTGCTGCTGCGCCACCTGATCTGGACCGGCGTCGATCGCGGTCTGCCCCTCCAGTTCCACATCGGATACGGCGATCCGGACGTGGACCTGCACCGCGGCGACCCGCTGCTGCTGAGGGGGCTGATCGAGCTCGCGGAGCCCAGCGGTGTGCCGCTGCTCCTGCTGCACTGCTATCCCTTCCACCGGCATGCCGGATACCTCGCGCAGGTCTACCCCAACGTCTACTTCGACGTGGGGCTCGGCGTGAACTACACCGGCGCGCGCTCGGCCGCCGTCGTGGCCGAGAGCCTGGAGCTGGCCCCGTTCGCCAAGATCCTGTTCTCCTCCGACGCCTGGGGTCCGGCCGAGTTGCACCACCTCGGGGCGCTGCTGTGGCGCCGGGCGATGACCCGTGTCCTCGGCGGCTTCGTCGCCGACGGCGAGTGGAGCGCGGCCCGGGCCGTGCGTGTGGCCTCCATGATCGGGGTGGAGAACGCCCGCCGGATCTACCGCCTCGGAGACGCGACGTGTCCGTGACCCAGACCACGCACGACCGGCTCAGGGCGGCCCTCCACGAGGAACTGCCCGCCGCCTGCGAGCTCCGCCGCGTCCTGCACGCCGAGCCGCAGGTGTCGGGTTCCGAGGAGCCGACGCGCAAGCGGATGCTCGACGCGCTGCCCGCGGGCCACGTCGAGTTGGTCGCCGGTGCGGGGGCGCTGGTGCGCGTGGGCGGTGACGGTCCCGCCGTCGGCGTCCGCGGTGAGCTGGACGCGCTGCCGATCGTCGAGGAGACCGGCGTGCCCTGGGCGGCGGACAACGGCGCGATGCACGCATGCGGTCACGACGTGCACCTCGCCGCGCTGGTCGCGCTGGCCAGGGCGGTCGACCGGGTGCGGCCGCCGACGCCGATGGTCGCCGTGCTGCAGCCGCGTGAGGAGACCTATCCGTCGGGCGCGCTGGACATCGTCGAGTCCGGTGCCCTCGGCCGCCACCAGGTCACGGCCATGATCGGGGCACACGTCCAGCCGGTGCTCGCGGCGGGAGAGGTGGCCTGTACCCCCGGCGCGGTCAACGCGTCCTCCGACGAGTTCACGGTCACCGTCCGGGGCCGGGGCGGGCACGCGGCCTACCCCCACCTGACCCGTGACCCTGTTCCGGTGCTCGCGCAGATCATCCTGGCCGCCCAGCAGCTCGTCAGCCGGGACGCCGACCCCATGGTCCCCACCGTGGTGACCTTCGGGACGCTGTCGGCGGGGACCGCTCCCAACGCCACCCCGAGCCAGGCCGCGGCCCGGGGAACGCTGCGGACGATGTCGGAGGAGTGGCGCCGGAGGCTGCACGAGCGGCTCCGTCAGCTCGCCGACGGCATCGCCCTCGCCCACGGCTGCGAGGCGACGGTGGAGATCGTTCACGGCGAGCCTGTCCTCGTCAACGACACCGCTCTCGCCGAGGACACCTCCCGGCTGCTCGCCGTCTCCGGCCGGGCCGTACCGGCCGTGCTGCGCTCGTGCGGGGCCGACGACTTCGCCTATTTCGGGGCGGCGGTACCGTCCCTGATGCTCTTCGTCGGCACCGACACCGCCACGGGGCTGCACACCCCGACGTTCCTGCCCGGCGACGAGACCGTGACCGCCGTCGCGGAGAGCCTGCTCGCGGGCTACCTCGCCGCCGCCCGGATCGAGGGGTGACCGCCCCCATGTGGCGGCACGCTCGTTCCGGCGAGCCGCCGCCACCCGGAGCGGGCGCCCGCCGGAAGCCGCATCCCCGGGCACATGGTCACAGGCCGTACTCCTCCAGGAGGCGCAGCCAGATCTCGCTGACGGTGGGGAAGGCGGGGACGGCGTGCCAGAGTGTGTCGAGGGGGACCTCCGCGGTGACGGCGACGGTGGCGGCGTGGAGCAGTTCCGCCACGGCCGGTCCGGCGAAGGTCACGCCCAGCAGGACACGGCGGCGTTCGTCGATCACGGCCTTGGCACGTCCGGTGTAGCCGTCGCCCCGCAGGTACGCGCCCGAGACGCGGCCCAGGTCGTATTCGACGGTGCGGACGTCGAAGCCGTCGGCGCGGGCGGCGTGCTCGGTGCGGCCGACCGCGCACACCTGCGGGTCGGTGAACACCACCTGGGGCGCCCCGCGCCCGTCGGCGGTGTCGCGGAGGGCGGGCAGATCGTCAGGGCGGCCCTTCGCGCGGGCGACGACGACGTCCCCGCAGACGCGTGCCTGGTACTTCCCCATATGGGTGAGGAGGTTGCGGCCGTTGAGATCGCCGACGGCGTACAGCCAGTCGACGCCGGGGACGCGCATGCTGTCGTCCACCCTGACGGGGCCGCCGTCGGCCAGTCCGACCGCGTCCAACCCCAGGTCGTCGACGGCGGGGCGGCGCCCGGTGGCCACCAGCAGCTCGTCGGCCTCGATCGCGGACCCGTCGGCCAGGTGGACCACGACCGGGCCCGCGTCCCGCTCGACCCGGGTCACCTCGGCGCCCAGCCGTACGTCGATGCCCGCGGCGCGCATCGAGTCGGCGAGCAGGTCGCCCGCGAAGGGTTCCATCCGGCCGAGCAGCCCGGAGCCGCGCACGAGCAGCGTCGTCTCGCGCGCGCCGAGGGCGTGCAGCGCCTGTCCCATCTCGCAGGCCACCACCCCGCCGCCCAGTACGGCCAGGCGGGCGGGCACCCGCCGTACCGTGGTGGCGTCCCGGCTCAGCCAGGGCCGCGCCTCGGCCAGGCCCGGGACGGGCGGAAGGACGGGGACGCTGCCGGTGGCCAGCACCACGGCGTGCCGGGCGCGCAATCGCGTGACGGTGCCGTCCAGCGCGGTCACGTCGACCAGGCGGGGCCCGGCGAGGCGTCCGCGGCCACGAAGCAGCGTCGCGGGCAGCTTCTCGATCCAGTCGACCTGGCCGCCGTCGTTCAGCCCTGAGACCGCCTCGTCCCGCCGGGCCAGCACCGCCGCGGGGTCCACCGGGCCCAGCTCCAGTCCGGGCACCCGCCGCACCTCGGCGGCCAGTTCCATCGGCCGCAGCAGCGCCTTGCTGGGGATACAGGCGTAATAGGAGCACTCGCCTCCGGCCAGGTGCTCCTCCACGACCGCGCACGACAGGCCGCCGCGGACCACCCGACCGGCCACGTTCTCCCCGGCCGGCCCGGCGCCGATCACGATCACATCCACGTCTGTGCTCTGCATCGCCGTCCAGCCCCTGTCCGTATCGCCGCTTCTGTCCTCCCGACCGTACGGCCGGAGGCGCCAAGGGGCATGCACTTCCCTACGACGGGGCGGTGGCTCCTTCGCCGCCGGGTGCGGATCGTGAGCCGGGGTTCACACCGTGAGCACGATCTTGCCGCGGGCGTGCTCCGCGTCGAGGAATCGGATGGCGTCGGCGGTCTCGCTCAGTGGATAGGTCCGTTCGATCACCGGGGTGAGCGTGCCCGCGGCGACCAGCTCGGCGAGGTGGGTCAGGTCGTCGGTGCTGCGCCTGACGGCCAGGACGCGGAGCCGCCGGCTCAGGAACGGCGAGGTCGTGACGACGGCGATCAGTCGCGGCAGCGGGCCGAGAACCGCACCGCCGGTGCCGCTCGATGAGACGTAGACGCCCTTCGGCGCGAGCACCCGGCGGAACTCCGAGAGCCGGTGGTTGCCCGCGAGGTCGATGATGACGTCGAATCGGTCCGCGCCCCGGGTGACGTTCTCGCGGGTGTAGTCGATCACACGGTCGGCGCCGATCGAGCGCACCAGATCCGCGTTGCGGGTGCTGCAGACGCCGGTCACCTTCGCGCCGAGCGTCTTCGCGAGCTGCACGGTGAAGGTGCCCACCCCGCCGGAGGCCCCGTTGACGAGCACCGTCATGCCGGGCTCGACCGCGCCGAGCCGCAGTGCCTGCAGCGCGGTCGTCGCCGCCACCGGCAGGGTGGCCGCCTGGGCGTACGTCACGCCCGCCGGCTTCGTGGCCAGGTGGGCGTGCGGCGCCGCCGCGTACTCGGCGAAACCCCGCTGGCTCATCTCGCCGAACACCTCGTCGCCGACCTGGAAGCGTGTCACCTTCGTCCCGACCGCTTCCACCTTCCCGGCGATGTCGCGCCCCAGGATGGTCGCCTTCGGACGCCGGAGCCCGAACGCGAGGCGCAGGACGGCGGGGGAGCCGTGCATGGCGGCGCGGTCGCCGTGGTTGATCGACGCGGCGCGGACCCGCACGAGCACCTCGTCGTCGCCGACGGCGGGCTTCTCGGCGTCGGTGTACCGCAGGACGTCGGCCGAGCCGTATCTCTCGTACACGATCGCTTTCATGGTCGCTCCTCGTGGGGACGGTTCACGGGCAGGGGGCATCGCCCGGCGTGGTTCTTCCGGGTGGGGACTCGCGGCCGCTCAGCGGCGACGGGCGCGGGTGATCCCCTCGGCGACGGCGTGGACGAGCGTGCCGATGGAGATCGCGACGAGCCCCGCGTTGATCCACCGCGGGAGGCTCGAGGGCCAGCCGGCCGCCTCGGTGAAGGCCGGGTTGAGCACCCGGTCGTTCGCGGCGAGCCAGATCAACGTGATCGCGCAGGCGACGCCGACGAGCGATCCGGCCAGGGCGAGGGGAACGTTCCAGCGCGCGTAGTACTTCGCGAAGGAGAAGCCGAGGTCCGCGACCACGAGGGCGATGAAGAGGTGGACGACGCCCGTATCCCACAACCAGGGCGAGAGTACGCCGATGGGGTCGCCGGCCGCGTCGGTCTCGGTGCTCACCACCGGCGAGAGGAGCACGAAGGTCGTGATGAGGACCAGCAGCACGGTCTCGGTGACCAGCTCGCCGTACCGGGCGCGGCGGCTGGGCGGCTCGGGCAGCGCGTCGGGGGTCCAGGACCGCGCCGGTGTCCGGCGCAGTGCCGGGACCCGTTCGATGATCACGAAGAGGAGCGTCGTCCAGAAGGCGATGTGGACGCCGGCCGTGAACGCCGCGCCGAGGGTGTCGCCGATGACGTGGAGGGCGGTGCCGCCCTGGAGGGTCCGTACGAGCCCGACGGCCGCGGCGACGGCGGGGACGATCGTCGCGAGCAGGGTGGTCACCAGTCGCGTGTAGTCGAGGTAGAGCGCGGGGCCGACGAGCTGGAGCGGGCGGTCCGCGTAGCCGGCGGCCAGCCGTGCCGGGTCGCCGAGTTCGGTGAGCACCGCGAGCTCCGCGTCGGCGGGATCGCTTCCGGCGTCAAGGCGGTCGTCGACGGCGTCCGCGATCGAGGCGCGGAGCTCCTTCTCGATGTCGGGACGTTGCCGTTCGGGGAGACGGCGCAGGGTCGCGTCGACGTAGCGGTCGATGAGAGCGCTGGTGGTGGTCATGACCCGCCTTTCAGGGTGCGGAACGCGGTGTCGAGCTCGCTCCAGTCACGGCTCAGGACGTCGGCGAGCGCGAGGCCCTTCTCGCTCGTGCGGTAGAACTTGCGCGGCCGTGACTCTTCGGTGTTCCAGTCGGCGGCCAGGAGCCCCTGCTTCTCCAGGCGGCGCAGGAGCGGGTAGAGGGTGTTGGCGTCGACGGCGAAGCCGCGCCGCCCGAGCAGGTCGAGCAGGGCATATCCGTAGTTCGGCTGTTCCAGGATGAGCAGGCAGGCGAGCACGACGGTCCCCCGCCGGAGTTCCTGCAGGTGCGTCGAGAGCAGCTCCTCATCCAGCATGTACGACACGATATTGTGTGCCACACACTATTGCAACAGGCGTCGAGAGGCAGCCGACATCGCTCTCTCCTGCGGCGCCGGGGGCGTCCCGCCGCGCGGCCTCGCCGGGAGCTCCAGCCGGGCAGCGCGACCGGCCCGGCGCACACGAAGGGCGGCAGGGGACAGCGCTCTCCGCCGGATCCGAGGCGAGCCGGTGAGGGTGCCCCGTCAGCGGATGACCGGATCCGAGGCTCCCGTCAGCAGACGGCCGTGTAGGGCGCCTCGCTCCCCACGTGTTCGCGCCACTCGGCGGGAGTCAGCGGCCGGCCCGCCCGCCGGCACACGTCCGCTACGGCACGCTCCGGGTCGAGCGGAAGCTCCTGGAAGGTGCCGTCGTGCCCGATCACGCGCAACAGGGCGCCGTCGGGCGTGAAGGCCAGGGCCGGCGAGCCGTCCCGCACCTGGGGCGTGGTGACGGTCAGTGGGCTTCCGAGCTGCTGCCCGGCGGCGACGTCGAACAACGTGACCCTGGTGTCGTGAGTGACCGCCAGGAACCGGCCGTCGGGGGAGAACCTCGCGTCCAGCACGTCCCCTGACAACCTGAGCACCTGCCCGGTCGGCCTCCAGGTGCGCGTGTCCCACAGCGTCACCGCCCCGCGCCCGTACGGCGAGGCCGCGAGCGTGCCCTTGGGGGCCAGCGTCATCCACCCCTTGGCGAGCGTCCCCGGCCCTTTCGCGCGCGGCAGCACCTCCTTCGTGACGAGATCGATCACGTCGACGCCGCCCTGGTCTCCGGTGACCAGGGTCCTGCTGTCGGCGCTGAAGGACAGCGGCCCTCCCGCGACGGAGCGGAACCGCATGACCTGCTCGCGCCGGGCGAGGTCCACGATCTGGACCTCGCCCTGGCCGTAGTAGTCGTTGGGCAGGGTGCTGCTGACGGCGAGGAGCCGGCCGTCCGGGCTTGTCTCCACGGCGACCTTCTCCGCGCTCTCCGACTCCAGCGGGACGTCACGCAGCTTGCGCCGGGTGGCGACGTCCCACAGCGTCACTCCCCGGGTGCCGTCGTTGAATCTGACGGTCGCCAGCGTGCGCCCGTCGGGGGTGACGGCGACGCCCACCTCCTCGTACTCCTCGCCGGTGCCCGCCTTGATCCCCAGGTCCGTCTCGGTGAAGCCGGGCAGCGACCAGGAGTGCACGACGCCGCCGGACACCGCGAACACCTCGTCCGCTGTCGTGGTGAACCGCTTGCCGACGGTGTCGGCGGCCAGCACGCGCGGCTGTGTGTTCCGGCTGATGTCGTACGTCGTGACCTGGCCGGAATCGTCCAGGAGGGTCAGCGTGCGGTTGTCGGGGCCGATCCTCGGCGGCCCGATGATCGTGAAGGTGACGGGCAGTTCGACGAGCTGGGCGCCGTCGCTCAGCCGCCACAGCAGGACGGAGGTCCCGCCGTTCCGGGAGCCCAGAGTGACCATGAACCTGCCGTCCGCGCTGAAGACCGCCACCTGCGCCGCGCCGGGGAACTCCCGCGTGTCCCATCTGCCGGAGGACAGGTCCCACAACCTCGTCCTCTCGTCCTCGCCCACGGCGGCGAACGCGCCGTCGGGGGTGAAGGCGAGTATCGAGCCCTTCGGGTCCCGTGGGAGCCGCTTGCTGCCGACCGGTCCGTCATCCGGGAAGGACCGCAGCCGGGTGGTCGCCGTCCCGGTCTCGGGGTCGGCGGCGGTGACGGAACCGAGGCGGTCGCCGGGACCGAGCGTGACCTCCGCCGGGGGCTCCTGCCGCTCGTCCGGGATCTCCAGCCGCCGCCTGGCGACGTTCCACAGCCCGCGGTAGGGGCCGCCGATGTTCTCCGACACCGTGATGTAGCCGCCGCCGGGACTGAACCGCATGTCGTCGGGGTCGCCGCGGTTCGCCCCGTAGCTCTTCGGGGTGGACCGGCCGTCGCCGAGCGGCCCGCCCGTTCGCAGGCTCCACAGGTGGATGCCGTCCTTGCCGAGCGCGAGCGTGTCACCGTCCGGGCCGAGCGCGGCGCTGAAGGGGCCCTCGCCGATCCCGGTGAACGTCCTGATCGTCTTTCCCGTGAGGACGTCGTACGCGGTCACCTTCCCGGCGCCCGCGCTCACCAGCGTCCGGCCGTCGACGCTCAGCGCCCGTCCCTCGTTGGCCGGCACCGGATCCTTGAAGACCTGGCGCTCCTGCTGGGCGAGCGAGCTGTAGACCGCCGCGCTCGCCTCGGGGACGTGCGCGACGCGGTACGCCGCCACGCTCAGCAGCATGGCCTTCACCGGATCGCTCGCGCGTAGCGCGTCGGCCTGCAGCGCCACCTGCCTGGCGACGGTCCGCGCACGCTGCTCGGCCAGCCGCCGGTCGCTCTCGTCGCTCTTCCGGGACTGCTGCCAGGCGAGGGTGCCGGCCGTGAGCGAGGCGACGAGCAGGACCGCCACGGCGGTGGTCACGAGGGTCCGCCACCTCCTCTGCCGTACGGATCTCGCGCTGCTCGCCCGCAGGAACGCCGTCTCGGTGAGGTTCAGGGTCAGGCGCGCGGACGCGGACCAGGCCAGGGCGTCGCGCAGCGCGGTGCCGCGCAGGAGGTCCTCGGCCAGCCGTCCGTTCGCCGCCCAGCGACGCGCGGCCTCGCCCAGCCGGCGATGACGGTCGATCGCGTCCCGGTCGCTGCTGATCCACTCGTGCAGCCGGGGCCACGCGCGCAGCAGCGCGCCGTTGCACACGGTCACGGTGCCCGCGTCGCGGCGGATCAGCGCGGCGTTCTCCAGGGTGTCGAGCACCCGCTCGGCGGTGGTCGGGTCGGGCTGCCCCTCGACCAGTTCGCCGAGCGTGGCGTTGCGCGGGACCTCCTCGCCCTCGCGCACATCCACCAGCCGCAGCACCATCTGGCGGAGCGTCTCGCGTTCGGTCGGCGGCAGCGCGGCGTAGACCCCCTCGGCGACCGCCCCGAGCGGGGGTTCGGCCGCCATCTCCTCCGGAGCTCGTACGGCGACCGCCGCCTGGGCGCCGTCGGCCAGCAGCCTGCCGTCCGCCGGGAGGGTGCCACCGCCGAGCAGGCTCAGCAGCAGCCGCTGCGCGGAGGGGCGTGCGGCGGGGTCCTTGGACAGCGCGGCACGGACGAGCTCGCGCAGCCCCGGTGGCAGCATGCCGAGGTCGGGGTCGTGACCGAGCAGCCGGTTGATCACCGCGAACGTCGACGGAGCGGTGAAGGCGTCACGGCCCGTGGCGGCGAAGAAGACCACCGCGCCCCACGCGAAGACGTCGGCGGCCGGTTCCGCCCGCCCGCCGGAGAACAGCTCGGGCGCCATGTACATGGGCGTGCCGACGAGTTCCTCCGACGAGGTCACCGACAGGCCGGCGGCTCGGGCGATGCCGAAGTCGATCACCCGTGGCCCGTCGGAGCCGAGCAGCACGTTCTCGGGCTTCAGGTCGCGGTGCACCACCCCCGCCTGGTGGATGGCGGCCAGCGCGGTGGCCGTGCCGACGGCCAGCCGGTGCAGCGCGTCGCCGGTGAACGCCGTCCCCTCGATCACCGCCCTGCGCATGCTCGGTCCGGCGACGAACTCGCTGACGATGTACGGACGTTCGCCGTCGAGGTCGTGGCCGAGAACGCGTGCCGTGCAGAACGACGCCACCCGCTCGGCCGCGGTCACCTCCTTGACGAACCGCCGCCGCAAGGCGGAGTCTCCGGCGAGGTAGGCGTGCAGGACCTTGATCGCGACCCTGTTGGCGGCCTCGTCGTAGGCCTCGTAGACGACTCCCTGACCACCGGATCCGAGCTTGCTCGCGAGCCAGTAGTCCCCCAGCCGCACGGGATCCCCCGGGCGCAGTCCTTCGATCTTCACACCCGTTAGATGGCGCGTGGACCCGTCAGGTTGCCCACCGATTTCGTCAGAGTGCCGCGGGGGTGCGCCGCCGCTGCCAGAGGGCGTCGAGGGCGAGCGAGCCGCCGCCGCTGAAGCCGATCGCCACGGCGGACACGGCGAGGGTCAGCACGAACTCGTAGCCGCCCTTGTCCGCCGTGAACCCGTTGGCGCCGTGCACGAACACGATCGCGCCGACCATGTCCAGCGCGAGCAGCGTCCCGGCGAGCGGCAGGGCCGCGCCGAGGATGAGGGCGAGCCCGCCGGCGACCTCCAGCACGGCGACCGCCGGTCCCGCCAGGCCGGGAAGCGGCACTCCGATCTGCTCGAAGAACGCCGTGGTGCCGGACAGCCCCATGGTCGTGAACTTCTGCCAGCCGTGGACGAGGAAGACGACCCCGATGCCGACCCGGCCGATCAGCAGGGCCAGGGGGCGAATCCGTTCGAGCATCGACCTACTCCTTTGGTTCGAATTTGAACCAACCCTAGCCAATAGTTCTGATTCGAACAAACCACTAGACTGGGGGAGTGAAGGAAACCCCCTGGCTCGACGAGAGGGAGCTGGACGCCTGGCTCGCCTATCTCACCGCCTCACACCTGCTGGAACGGCGCATCGAAGAGCAACTGAAGGCCGACTCGGGCCTCACCCACGACCAGTACGAGATCCTCGTCCGGCTCTCGTCCGCTCCCGGCCGGTCGATGCGGATGACCGAACTGGCCCGAATGGTGGTCGTCTCCAAGAGCGGGCTCACCTACCAGGTCGGCGGGCTCGAGAAGAAGGGCCTGGTCGAGCGGACCTCCTGCCCCTCGGACGATCGGGGCGTCATGGCGGTGCTCACCGACGAGGGCATGCGCTGCCTGGAGAGGACGGCACCCGGACACCTGGCCGTCGTACGCGCCTACCTGATCGACCATTGCGACCCCGGCGAGCTGACGACGATGACGCGGATCATGCGGAAGGCCGCGACGGCGATGGGTGCCTTCCCGCCCACCTCGGCGTAGCCCGTGTCCGGCGCGATCGGGGCCCGGCCGCGTACGGTCTCCGGGGCGCCCCCCGCTCCGCGTCTGACCGCGCGACGAGTTCAGGCGTTCCGGGCGACGTCGAGACGCCGGGCGAGGATCACCAGGAGGCCGGCGGCGAGGGCCAGGGCCGCCGAGACGGAGATCACGCCGGACCATCCCTCCACCTGCCACTGGTGGGCGGCGAACGCGCCGAACGCCGAACTCCCGGCGTAGTAGGCGAGCAGGTACAGGCCCGCGGCCTGTCCGACGCCGACCCCGACCCGCTGCGCCCGGTCCGACACCCAGCCGCTGACCAGGGAGTGGGTGCCGAGAAAGGCGAAGGTCAGCACGCCGAGACCGGTCACGATCACCGGAAGCCTGGGCGACGCGGTGAGCAGGGTCCCCGCGAGCAGGACGACGACGCCGAGCAGGGCGGCCCGTCCCCGCCCCCGCCGCATGGCCAGGCGCCCGGCGGCGTGCGGCGCCGGGATCCCCACCGGGTAGGCCAGGAACACCAGCGCCCCCGCCCCGCCCAGCAGGTACGGCGCGGCCTCCAGGCGGAAGGTCAGGGCGTTGCACAGTCCCACGAACGCCCCCATGGTGGCCGCGCCGACCAGGCACAGCGCCATGATGGCGGGATCCCGCAAGGTGAGGCCGGTGTTGCGCAGCAGGTCCCGCGGCCGTGGGCTGGCCGGCTCGAATCGCCGTGACGGCGGCAGCAGGATCCACAACCCGACCGCGCACGCCAGGGCGATCCCACCCACGGCGGCGTTGGCGCCCGGCCACCCCCACAATGCCTGGAACGGTCCAGGGAGCAGGCGGCCGGCCGCCCCGCCGAGGGCCGTACCCGTGATGTAGGTCGCGTTCGCGCGCAGGTGAGCGTCCGGAGGCGCCTCCTCGCGCACGTACGCCAGGGCCACCGCGGGCAGCCCCGCCAGCGCCATGCCCTGAAGTCCCCGTATGACCAGCAGGCTGTGCCAGGTGGGGGCGAACGCGGTGGCGATGCCGAGCAGCGCCGAGGCGGTCAGCGAGACCCGCATGATCATCACCCGGCCGACGGCGTCCGAGATCGGGCCGACGAACAGCAGCGCGATCGCCAGCGTGATCGTGGCCACCGACAGCGCCGCCGTCGACTGCGACGCCGACACGTCGAAGCGCTCGGCGATGGCGGGCAGCAGCGGCTGGACGTAGTAGAGCGCCAGGAAGTTCGCCAGGCCGCCGAGCATCAGGCCGCACCTGATCCGCCGGCTCGATCCGAGGGTCGACATCACCCCGCGATCCTCCCTGTACGCCGCTGATGCTCAAAATTCATAATTTGACGGCATTGATGCGTATTGCGCATCATCGCTGGATGGATGTTCAGGCACTGCGCTGGTTCCTGTCGTTGTGTGACACGGAGAACATGCGCGACACGGCGGCGATGGAGGGCGTCAACCAGTCCACGCTGTCACGCGCGCTCGCCCGCCTGGAGAGCGAGCTCGGCGTCGAACTGTTCCACCGGCACGGGCGCAGGCTCACCGTCAACCGGTTCGGCGAACTGTTCCTGGAGCACGCCGCCCGCGCCGTCGCGGAGCTGGACGCCGCGCGCCGCCGCGTCGACGCCCTGGCCAACCCCGACACCGGCCTGATCAGGCTCGGGTTCCTGCACTCGGTGGGGCGCTGGCTGGTCCCCGGGATCCTCCGTGACTACCGGGCCGGAACCCCCGGCATCCGGTTCGAGCTCCACCAGGGCTTCGCCAGGGAACTGTTCGCCTGGCTGCAGCAGGGCGACATCGACGCGGCCCTGGTCACCCCGCCTCCGGCCGGAGACGGCGCGCGCTGGCACGCTCTGCACGAACAGCGGTTGTGCATCGCCCTCCCCGCCGGGCACCCCCTCGCCGCCGTTCCCGGGCTCGCGCTCAGGGACGTGCGCGACGAGCCGTTCATCGCCTTCGCCCCCACCACCGACCTGCGCCGGGTCATCGACAGGCTCTGCCACCAGGCCGGGTTCGAACCGATCATCGCGTTCGAGAGCGAGGAGATCGCCACGATGCGCGGTCTCATCGGCGCCGGCCTCGGCGTGGGCGTCCTGCCCCGGCCCGCCGTACTGGAGCACGACGACCCCGTCTACCGTCCCCTGATCCCCGCGCAGCACCGCCCCATCGGCCTGGCCTGGAGCCCGTCGCCGCCCGCCACGTCCGCCGCCGCCAGGTTCGTCGAGTACGTCACGCAGCCCCGTCCGGACCCGGACGGCATGGTCCAGAGCCGCTAGGCGGCGGCGCGTGCACGGCGACGGCCTGGTGCGCGGTGCGCCGGGACGGAGATGACGGGGAGTACGTGCCCCTCACGCCCACCCTGCCGCCGATGACGTGCGCGCCGCTCAGGTTGATTTCAGCCCCGCCGACCTACGCTCCTGGCGGCGGATCCGTGCGAGGGGCCGGGCCCGCCGAAGCGCTTCCGGTCGTCTCCATGGTGGGCACGCGGCATTCGCCCTGACATCCGTGTGATGTCCGCGTGCGCGCCTCGGACAGGGATGGGGAAAATGAAGAAGCTTCCGCAGGTCACCCTGGCTTTCTGGATCATGAAGATCGCGGCCACGACTCTGGGGGAAACGGGTGGTGACCTGCTCGCTCAGACGCTGAACGTCGGCTATGCCGTCAGCTCGATGATCCTGGTCGGGTTATTCCTCGTCAGTCTCGTCACGCAGCTGAGGGCGAAGAGGTTTCATCCGGTGCTCTACTGGACGGTCATCCTCTCGACGAGTACGGCAGGGACGACCATGTCGGACTTCATGAACCGCACGGCCGGGCTCGGCTACGCCAGGGGCGCTCTGGTCCTCATCACAGCGCTCGCCACCGTGTTCCTCATCTGGCGGTTCAGCGGCCATTCCTTCCACGTCGAACGCATCAGCACGTTCGGGGGCGAGCTGCTGTACTGGACGGCGATCCTGTTCTCCAACACGCTGGGCACGTCCCTCGGAGACTTCCTGGCCGACGACTCCGGCCTCGGCTACTCCGGAGGAGCGTTCCTGATCGCGGGCCTGCTGGTGCTGATCCTCATCGCGAGGTACCTCACCCCGGTCTCGGTCACGCTGCTGTTCTGGACGGCGTTCGTGCTGACCCGCCCGCTCGGTGCGACCGTGGGCGACTTCTTCAGCAAGCCCACCGCCAAGGGTGGTCTCGGCTATGGCACCATCGGCTCCTCACTGGTGCTCATGGCCGTCCTGGCCGCGCTGATCGCCTACACGATGTGGCAGCAGCGCAGGCGGACGGCACCGCCGGACGCGGAGCGAACGGCGAGCGCGATCGTCTGACGTCGTCTCCGCGAAGGTCCGTGGGGCGGGTCCGGCGAGCGGGCCGGCCCCACGAAACGCGATCAGGTCGTGTTCAGGTGGCCGCTGCCAGGCTGGGGCGCCATGACCACCTCATACGAAAGGCCCCGGCACCACGCCGTGGGCCACCGGACGCTCAACAAGGTTCCCGAGGTCACCCTCTACTTCTGGACCATCAAGATCCTCTGCACCACCGTGGGGGAGACAGCGGCGGACTTCCTGAACGAGAACCTGGGACTGGGCCTGACCTACACGTCCGCCGTCATGGCCGCGCTGCTCGTCCTCGCCCTGGTTGTCCAGTTCTCGGCGAAGAGGTACGTGCCGGGCGTCTACTGGCTGGCGGTCGTCCTGATCAGCGTCGTCGGCACGCTGGTGAGCGACAACCTGACGGACAATCTCGGCGTGGCCCTGGAGGCGACCACTCTCGTCTTCGGCGTTCTGCTGGCCGCCACCTTCGTGGCCTGGTACGCGTGTGAGAGGACCCTCTCCATCCACGCCATCTCCACGTTCCGGCGGGAGGCCTTCTACTGGCTGGCCGTCCTGTTCACCTTCGCGCTCGGCACAGCCGCGGGTGACCTCGTGGCAGAGCGGCTGGACGTGGGCTACGCGGTCAGCGCGATCCTCTTCGGCGGGCTGATCGCGATCGTGACCGCCACCCATCTCTGGCTCAGACTGGGCGCCGTCCCGGCATTCTGGATCGCGTACGTGCTGACCCGCCCCTTCGGGGCTTCCATCGGTGACTACCTGTCGCAGTCTCAGGACGACGGCGGTCTCGGCCTGGGCACGGTGACGACCAGCGGCCTCTTCCTCGCCACGATCCTGTGCCTGGTCGTCTATCTGAGCATCACCCGGAAGGACGAATCCGTACGGCAGCCGGCAGGAAGGTCCTGACTCCGCAGCGGCCGGGCGCGGCCGGTGTATGGGATCGGACCGAGTGGCGGGTGTCACCCGGCGGGCAGCCTCACCACGAATCGCGCACCCGCCGGGCATGGGGCCAGGTGGATGTCGCCGCCGGCCGCTCGGGCGAGGCGCCGCGCGAGGGCGAGTCCGAGACCCGCGCCGTCGTGCCCGTCGGCGGGGTCCGCGCGGCGGCCCGGCTCGAAGACGGCCGGACCGACGTCCGCGGGAACCCCCGGCCCGTCATCGGCGACGGCCACCTCGACACCGCCGGGAACCTGCGCGCATTCGATCGTGATCGTCCGTACGGCGTAGCGGCGGGCGTTGTCCAGCAGCGGGGTCAGGATCCGCTCCGCGACGCTCGCCGCGACCCCCGCGGTCACGGCGCCGCCACGAACGACGACGGGAACCGCCTGCGGATGTTCCTCCGCGCAGCGTCGAGCGAGATCACGCGCGAGGTCGGGCAACGCGCAACGCCCCGGCACCGACGCCGATCGGGTGCGGGCCTCGGACAGCAGCGTTTCGCAGATCCGCTGCATCGTCGCCGCGGCTGACGCGATCGCGGCGTGGGACGCCCGTTGCGCGGTCGCGTCCCTGCGCCGTGCCGTCAGCCAGTCGGTCTCCGCGACGATGCGGGCCAACGGGGTCCGTAGTTCGTGCGAGAGTTCGGCGGACTGCTGCTGCTCGTGACGCAGGACGGCGGCCAGTCGGTCGAGCAGTTCGTCGAGGTTGGCGGCGAGCGAGGCGAGCTCGTCCGGACGGCCCGCCACGCCGAACCGCTCGGCGGCGCCGCCCTCGCTCCATCGCGCCGCCTGCGCGCTCATCTCGGCGACCGGCCGAAGGGCCCGCCCGACGATCGCGCGGGTGACGAGATAGACCACGCCGAGAAGCAACAGTCCGAGGACCGCCGAGCCGGCGAGTGTCGCGCGGGCCATGCTGCGGTACGGGTCGAGGCCGACCGAGGCGACGACGGTCCCGACCTGCCGCCCGCTGTTGTGGGGAGCGTGGACGGCCAGGGCGTAGAGCCGCGACGCGTGGGGTCCGGCGGTCTCCGTGAAGACCTTGCCGTGTCCCGCGAGCCGGTCCGCCTGCCGCTGCAGCCGCAGGGGTGCCTTGGGCCGTTCGATCGCACGGTCGCCCTGGTAGATCCAGATGCCCGCGTCAAGCGCGCCGTCGTCCGCCGGTTCGTGGACGACGATGCCACCGTCCGGCCGTGTCTCCAGGGTGGCCGCCACGGCCGCCGCCCGGGTACGCAACAGGTCGTCGGCCTGGTCACCCAGACGCGCGGACAGGGCGAGGTTGAACCCCCCGGTGAGCAGGGCGACCCAGAGCGCTGTGGCGATCAGGGCGAGCAGGGCGAGGCGGCCGCGTAGCGTGTCCGGCCCTGGAACGCGCCACGGCGTGGTCGTCCGGAGCCGCCTCATCCGAAGCGGTACCCCACACCGCGGACGGTTCCGATGCCCAGCCGGCTGTTCACCTCACGCAGCTTGCGCCGCAGCCGGGCCAGATACTGGTCCAGGGTGTTGTCACTGACCTGGGCTCCCTCGGGCCAGGCCGCGCGCAGCAGCACCCGTCTGCGTACCACGGCGCCGGGGGACGCCATCAAGCAGGCCAGCAGGCGGAACTCGGTGGGGGTGAGGGCCACCGGCACTCCCGCCACCTCCAGGAGGTGCCTGACCGGGTCGAGCCGCACCCCTTCGACCGCGACGGACGGCTCTCGCCCCGCTCGGCGTAGGGCCGCGCGAACCCGGGCCGCGAGCTCGGCCACGTGGAACGGCTTGCCGAGATAGTCGTCGCCTCCCACGGAGAAGCCGGAGAGCCGGTCGGTGAGGTTGTCGCGGGCGGTGAGGAACACCACGGGGACGTCGATGCCCGACGCCCGCATCGCCTGGCACACATCACGACCGTCGGAGTCCGGCAGGCCGATGTCGAGGACGACCGCGTCCACCCCGTCCTGGACGGCCCGCAGCGCCGCTGCCCCGTCGGCGGCGGTGAGCACCTCAAAGTGCTCCTCGCGCAGGCCGCGGGCGACAACGTCGCGAAGCCCGTGGTCGTCCTCGACGACCAGGACGCGGTAGACCGTCACCTGGTCAGTATCACCTGCTCCCGCGGTGTCTCCGTGACGCTGACGCGCAGCGTTCAGGTTACGTAAAGGTCGGGCCCGCACGGTTCCCGGAGCGCTCTCAGACGTCGTCGACCGCGTTCCGCGATCCTCATCGGTCCGCGGGGCCCGGGGGGTCATGGATGATCGGCGCCCGGCCGATCCAGCGGTCGATGCCGCTCCTCAGGGCGATGACAGCCGAGGTTCCGGCACCGGCGGCGAGCATCGAACCGATGACATCGGTGGGGTAGTGAACGCCGAGATACATGCGAGCGACGGCCTGGGCGGCCACGAGAACGGCGCCCATGGACACGACGAGCGGGAACCGAGGGGTGCCGGCGGCGAGAAAGCCGGCGGCGATGGCCAGCGAGAGCGTCAGGGTGACATGCCCGCTGGGAAAGCTGTCATGGCCGATCATGTGGAGAAGCTGGCCCGACACCGGCGGGCGAGGCCGGGCGATGATCTGTTTGAAGATCGAGCTGGTGGTCCAGCCCATCGTGACCATCAGGGTGACGAGGACCGCCGTACGAACGCGCCCCATCACGGCGAGCGTGACCGCCAGCGACACGATGATCCACACGCCCACCACGGGTCCGAAGGTGACGTTGAGGCCGTCGGCGACCGCCGTCAGGGTGGGAGTGCGCAGGGTCTCCAGGGCTTCGTCGACGCGCAGGTCCTGCCGGGTGACCTCGGGCGTCCGCGCGGCGATCCCGAGGAGACTGGTCGCCACGATGAGGAAGGCGGGGAGGCGGAGACGCTGGAAAAGCACGGAACTCCTCGATCACAGATCACGTGGACGGCGAGCGGTGGACGGCGGGCGACTCACCGTCACCGCCCCGGCCACCGGCACCCGATGCCGCAGACCCTCCCGAGCGGCCCCGGTGAACGGCGAGGCCGCCGGAAGCAGATTCGAAGACGCAGGTCAGGATGGCGACCAGCATATGCGGCGATGCTCGGCCGGTACGCGTGCCGAATGCGCAGGCGGCCCCGGCTCCGGCCGCCTGGAGGCGCGCGGGCGGTCGGGGCCGCGGGTGACGACCGGATCGATCGCGGCGGAGGACGAGGACGGGTCAGTGCGCCCCGGCAGCGCGGAGCAGGTCGGCCACTTCGGTCTGGCCCCTGGCGACGGCGTGGCCGAGCGGGGTGACGCCTTCGCGGTCGGCGAGGTCGACGTCGGCGCCCGCCGCGACGAGCAGGCCGACGATCTCCTGGTGCGGGGCGCCGCCGTCGCCGAGGATGACCGCCTCAAGCAGGCCGGTCCAGCCGAGGTCGTTGACGTGGTCGACATCGATGCCGGTCTTCAGCACCTCGCGGACGTAGTCCACGTGCCCGCGTTCGCAGGCCGGGATGAGGGAGACGCCTCCGTAGCGGTTCCGTACGGTCAGGTCGGGCCCGGCCGGGAGGAGGGTCCTGAGCATCGCCACGCTGCCGGTGACACCGGTGACCAGCCAGGGTGTGTCGTGCTTGAAGTCCGGCGCGTTCGGGTTCGCGCCCGCCGCGACCAGCACTTCGGCCGCCTCGACGTGATCGGCCGCCGCGGCGAGCAACAGTGCCGTACGGCGTCGCCCGTCGCGGGCCTCGACGTCTGCCCCGGACCGGAGTGCGTCACGGACGGCGGCGGCGTCCCCGCGCGCGGCGCCCGCCAGCAGGTGTTCGTTGTACATACTCGATCCTTTCATCTCGCCGCTCGCCGCGAGAGGAGGGGATCACGCCGATCCGCGGAGGTGTGTTCAAGGGTTCACCGTGCCGAAACGAGCTTCGGGGATCCTTCTTACGCCCCTAAGGTCGGGCGTATGCGCTTTGGAGTGCTTGGGCCGGTGGCGGTATGGACCGACGCGGGCGAGGCCGTCACCATCCCCGGCCTGAAGGTGCGCGCGCTGCTCGCCGACCTGCTCGCCCACGAGGGGCGCGTCGTCGCCGCCGACCGGCTGGTCGACGACCTGTGGGGCGACGACCCGCCCGGCAACCCGGCGGCGGCACTGCACGTGCGGGTCTCGCAGCTGCGCCGCGCGCTGGAGGAGGCCGAGCCGGGCGGGAGGGCGTTGGTGGTCTCGCGCGCCCCCGGCTACGCGCTGGAGTTCGGCCAGGACGCGGTGGACGCCGCGCGTTTCGCGCGGCTGGTGGGGGAGGGCAGGCCGGCCGAGGCGCTGGGGTTGTGGCGGGGGGCGGCGTTCGCGGACTTCGCCGACTTCGTGTTCCTCCGTCCGGTGATCGCGCGGCTGGAGGAGGCGCGGCTGGCCGCCGTCGAGGAACTCGCGGAGGTACGGCTGGTGGCGGGTGAGCCGGTGGACGTCGCCGAGTTCGTCGCCGAGCATCCGCTCAGGGAGCGGTTGCGTGCCGTGCACATGAAGGCGCTGTACCGGGCGGGACGGCAGAGCGAGGCGCTCGCCGCCTATGGTGAGTTGCGCGAGCGGCTCGCCGACGAACTGGGGCTGGATCCGTCGCCCGAGCTGGCCGAGCTGTACGCGCGGATCCTGCGGCAGGACCCCGCGCTGAGTGGCAGGGCCGAGCGTCCGGTGACGAACCTGCCCGCCGCGGTCGGCGAGCTGATCGGCCGCGGCGGGGCGGTGGACGAGGTGCGCGCCCTGCTGGAGGCGGGCAGGCTGGTCACGCTCACCGGACCGGGAGGAGTGGGGAAGACCAGCCTGGCGCTGGAGGTGGCGAGGCAGTCGGCCGGCGGACATCCCGACGGCGTGTGGCTGGTGGAGCTGGCCCCCTACGACCGGCACACGCCGTCTCTGGCCGAGGCCGTGCTCGTCGCGCTCGACATCCGCGAGGAGTCCGCGGGTGCCCAGGAACGGCTCGTCGAGGCGCTGCGTGACCTTCGGCCGCTGCTGGTGCTCGACAACTGCGAGCATGTGGTCGACCAGGCCGCCAAGCTGGCCGAGGTACTGCTGCGTTCCGCGCCCGGACTGCGGATCCTGGCGACCAGCCGCGAGCCGCTGAACGTGTCCGGCGAGGTGCTGTGGAGCGTGCCCGCGCTGGAACTGCCGCAGGGGTCCGAGCCGCTCACGGTGGCGAAGGCCGACGCCGTGCGGCTGTTCATGGCACGGGCGACCGCGGCGGCTCGCGGGTTCACGCTCGACGCCGGGAACGCCGCCGCGGTCGCGCAGCTCTGCCGCAGGCTGGACGGCATCCCGCTGGCGTTGGAACTGGCCGCGACCCGGGTCAGGGCGCTCGGGATCCAGGAGCTCGTGGCCAGGCTGGACGACCGGTTCCGGCTGCTGACCGGTTTCCAGCGCGGGGCCCCGGAGCGCCAGCGGACCCTGATGGCGATGATCGACTGGAGCTGGACGCTCCTCACCGACGCCGAACGGGTCGTGCTGCGCCGCCTGGCCGTGCACGCCGACGGCTGCACGCTGGAGGCGGCCGAGGAGGTGTGCGCCGAAGCCGGGATCGACGTGCTCCACATGCTGGCGCGGCTGGTCGACCGGTCTCTGGTGGTGGCCGTGGACGGGCCGTCGGGGGTGCGTTACCGGCTCCTGGAGTCGGTGGCGGCCTACTGCCTGCGCATGCTGGACGACGCGGGTGAGGCGGAGCCGGTTCGGCAGGCGCACGTCGGCTACTACGTGACGCTCGCCGTACGGGCCGAGTCGCACCTGCGGGGGGCCGAGCAGGCGCACTGGATGCGGCGGCTGGACGTCGAGGCCGCGAACCTTCGGGCCGCCCTCGACGCCGCCCCCGCGGCCGGTGCCCTGCGGCTGGTGAACTCGCTGGCGTGGTACTGGTTCCTCCGTGGCCGGCTCGGCGAGGGGCGGCGCTCGCTGGAGGCGGCGCTGGCCGCCGAGGGCGACGCGCCCGCCGCTGATCGGGCGCGGGCGCGCGCCTGGCACGCCGGGTTCGCCCTGCTGCTCGGTGAGGACGTCGACTGGGAGCCGGCCCTGGACATCGCCGATCCCGGTGAGCGGGCGCGGGCGCAGTGGTTCGTGGCGCTGGGCCTGACCGACGAGCCGTCCGCGCGGGCCCTGGTCGACGCCGCGCTGGCGACGTTCCGCGAGGTCGGCGACCGGTGGGGCGTGGCGGCGGCCCTGAGCCGGCGGGCCCGCGACGCCTTCACCCTGCGCGACCTTGCGGCCCTGGAGCGCGACGGCGGCGAGAGCGCCGAGCTGTTCCGGGAGCTGGGCGACGGATGGGGCCGGTTGCAGGCCACCGAGTGGCTCGCCGGGCTCGGTGAGATCCGCGGCGACTACGAGTGGGCCACCCGGCTGTTCGCCGAGGGCCTGCGCACGGCCGAGGAGCTCGGGCTGTGGCCGGACGCCGTGCGGCGGCTGTCGTGGCTCGGCTGGCTGGCCATGAACACCGGTGACTACGACCAGGCCATGGAGCACTGCGGCCGGGCGCTGCGCCTGGCCACCGGTCAGGGCTACCGGGAGGGACAGGTCTTCGCCGGGATGGGATACGGCTACTCCGCCCGCCGGGCGGGCCGGTTGGAGCTGGCGGAAGAACATCTGAACCACCTGCTCGACGGGGTGCCTCGGGACGGGGAGCCCCCGCTGTTCCTGCCCACCACCCTGGTCGAGCTGGGCTTCGCGCACGAGTCGCGCGGCGACGCCGAGGGCGCCCGCGAGCTGTTCCAGGAGGCGTTCGCCGTCGCGAGGAAGGTCGGCGATCCCCGTACGACGGCGTACACCGTGGAGGGACTGGCCGCCACGTCGGCGCCGGAGCAGTGCGCCCGGCTGCTCGGCCTGGCGGCCGCGGCCAGGCAGGCGCACCGCACCCCGGCCTCCCACTCCGAGCAGGACGAGGTGCGGCGGATCGCCGGCAGGGCCAGGGACGCGCTGGGGGAGGAGGCGTTCGCCGCCGCCTACGCCCACGGCCGCGAGCTGACCTTCGACGACGTGTCCTGAACCGCCGGGCGCTCGGCCGGACGGTCGAAGAACTCCAGCCGGCCCGCCTCGGCGATCTCGAACTCGGCGGTCTGCGTCGTGGCTGCCCTCTCGCGGGTCTCGTATGGCGCTTCCGACGAGATCCACAGTGCCGGACGCTCCTTACGGACCCCTTCAGGTGTCCTTGTGGCCGCGTCCCGGGCCCGTGCCGTAGGGAACACCGAGGGCTCGTACATCGCATTACCAAGCAACTGCTAGGTTGATTGAAAGCAGCGAGAGAGGTGCGCCTTGAATCTTCTTGAGACCGACGCCTCGGATACGAGCGTCGTCGCCGCGAAGGACCGCGAGGACTCCCGACGATCTGTGCTCGGGCGGATGACCGAGATTCTCGACGTTTTCCTGGAAGGGCCCGAGTGTCTCTTCCTCGGGGATGTCACCGCGCGAACCGGGCTTCCCCGCTCCACTGCGTTTCGCATCCTGAGCCAACTCGTGGAACTGCGATGGCTCGAGCACGATGAGCGCGGCTACCGGATCGGCAGCCGGGTGTACGGCATGAGCGCCCGGCGGGCCGACCACAGTGATCTGCGTAACGCCGCCGCCGTGGCACTGAACGATCTGCATGCCGTCACCGGCGCGGTGGTGCACCTCGGCGTCCTTGAGGGGCTCGGCATGCATTATGTGGACAAGATCGGCGGCGTCGCCGGGCGGTCGATCCCCTCCAGGGTCGGGTCGCGCTACGCGGCCCTGGGAACCGCCGCGGGACGCGCCATGCTGGCCTACCTGCCGACCGAGCGGGTGGAGGCCATGATCCGGCTGGAGATCGGGGAGCCGTCTCCGTCGCTCCTCCTCAAGATCCACCGTGAGCTCAACGAGACCCGGCGCCGTCATGGGCTGTCGGTCGTCCACGGAACCCCGCGAGGGACCGAGATCAACGCGGTCGCCGCCCCGATCCTCGGTCCGGACGGCCCGGCGGGCGCCATCGCGGCCATCGGGCGCAACCTCCTGGTCGAGCCCATCGCCCCCGTCGTGCTCGCCGCCGCCCGGCGTGTCGGGAAGGAACTGTTCCCCGGCTGGTCGCCCGTCACGCGCCGTGGTCACATCGGTCGCACGGCCTCCGGGTGGACCGGGCGTATCTCGCCCCGTGGTCCGCACCGGGCGGAGCGTGAGGGTGAGGCCCATCGCGTCGGCGAGCGTACGACGCTCAGACTGGGCACGTAGCCGGTGGTGCGGCGCCTCGCCGGCGGTCAGACTCCGTAGCCGCCGTCGACGTCGATCTTCTGGCCGCTGATGAAGCCGGCCCTATGGGAGGCGAGGAAGAGCACCGCCTGGGCGATGTCCTCGGCGGTGCCGAAGCGGCCCAAGGGGATGTTCGCGCGCGCCACGTCCAGCGCGACCTCGTCGAGCTCCCGCGAGGCGATCAGACGGCTCGCCATCCCGTCCGTGAGCATGCCGGGGCCCACGCAGTTCACGCGTACGCCGAACCGTCCCTCCTCGGCGGCCAGCGCCCTGGCGAGGGCCTCCACGCCTGCCTTCGGCACCGAGGAGAGCCCGTCGCGCTTCGGGTACCGGGTGGTGGCGGCCGTGGTGACGGCCACGACCGACCCCTTGGAGCGCCGCAGGTGGGGGAGCGTCGGATGGACGAGGTTGTAGAACCCCAGGAGGTCCTGTTCGACCTGCTCCCGCATCACCGCCGGTGTGACGCGGGAGAGATGGGTCATCGGAACGTGCGGGCCCGCCGCGTGGACGAGCGTGTGCACCGCGCCGAACCGGTCGGCGACCTCCTCCACGAAGGCGGCCGTGGCCGCGGCGTCGCCGAGGTCGAGCCTGGTCGCGATGCCGGTCTGGCCGTGTTCGGAGAGTTCGGCGGTGAGCCGGTCGGCGGCCTCGTCGTTGGACCGGTAGGTGAAGGCCACGGCCGAGCCGGCCCGCGCCAGTCCCAGGCAGATCGCCCGGCCGATGCCACCGGACCCTCCCGAGACGATCGCCACACCGGCCAGACCCGCGAAGTCGGTCACCATCGCATCCTCTCAAGCAAGCACTTGATTGGGAGGCTAGAGGGCGACCGGCCGAGCCGTCAACGTGACGGCGGCACCCGTCCCGGGCCGCTCAGGCGGTCCCGTGGGGGAGCAGCACCACGACGTCGCCGTGGACGTGCACGCCCAGACCGTTCTCACCCCGTACGGCGAGCGTCACCAGCGCCCCGTCCACCTCGGTGACCGATCCGGTCAGCGTCATGGTGTCGCCGGGGTAGTTGGGCGCTCCCAGGCGGATTCTGATGCGCTTCACCACCGCGCCCGGGCCCGCCCAGGACGTGACGAACCGGTCGACGAGACCGTTGGTGGTCAGGATGTTCATGAAGATGTCCTTCGACCCCCGCTCCACGGCGAGATCGGGGTCGTGATGCACGTCCTGGTAGTCCCGGCTCGCGATGGCGGTGGCCACGATCATGGTGCGGGTGAGCGGAATCGCCAGGGCGGGCAGCTCGTCGCCGACGCTCACACCGTCCGCCGTACGGGCCCCGCTCACGCGGTCTCCCCGGCCACGAGGAGCTCGCCCAGGTCGGCGAGGACCGTGCCCGGCGCGCCCAGGGTCCCGGACAGCTGCTTGCCCCACAGGAAATGACGGTGCACCGGGTAATCCACGTCGACGCCCATGCCGCCGTGCACGTGCTGAACCCGGTGCACGACGTCCAACCCGCCCTGCGCGGACCACCACTTGGCCACCCGCACCGACCGCTCGGCCGCAGGGTCGTCGCCGTCGAGATCGCTGATCGCCTGCCAGAGCGCCACCCGCATGGCGTCGATGTCGATCCAGCAGTCGGCCAGCTGGTGCTGCAGGGCCTGGAAGCTGCCGAGTGGCCGCCCGAACTGGATCCGCTCGGAGGTGTAGGCCGCGCCCAGCCTCAGCCCTCCTTCGGCGACGCCGATCTGCACCGCGGACACCGCGACCATGGCGCGCAGGAGCACCCAGGTGAGGGCCGAGGCGCCGCCGAGCGGGGTCGCGGGGGCGCCGTCGAGGACCAGGTTCGCCGTCCTGTCACGGCTGGTCGTCTCGCCCCACTGCCAGGACACGCCGGGAGCGGCGGCGTCCAGGAGGTACAGGCCGGGCCCGTGCTCGCCGGTGGCCGAGACCAGCACATGGGCGGCCGTCGAGGGCGTGGGCACGGCCGCCTTCACGCCGGTGAGTCGGACGCCGTCGCCTTCGGCCGCCGCGGTACAGGCGGGGCGCTCGGGACGGGCGCCGTCGAACTCCTCCAGGGCGAGCGCGATCCGCAGCTCTCCCGAGGCCGCGCCGGGCAGCAGCCCGGCACGTTGCTTGTCACTCCCGTGGGCCGCGACCGCCATCGCCGCGACGCCCGCCGACCACAGCGGGATCGGCGCGACCTTGCGGCCCTGCTCCTCCAGGACGACGCAGAGTGCGGCGAGCCCCAGACCGGCACCGCCGTACTCCTCGGGAAGGGCGACGCCGAGCAGACCGGCACGGGCGAACTCCGTCCACAGCGCCTCGTCGAAGCGCTCGTCGCTCTGTTCGACCTCGCGCACCCGGTCGTCCGTGGCCTTGTCCTCCAGGATCTCGGCGGCCAGCGCCTGCAGGGCGGCCAGATCCGGATCGAGCTGGAAGTCCATCAGTTCTCCCCTTCGTGGGTCGCTGGCGCGACATCGTGCTGGGCCGGGCGGAACCGGAGGGTCCGCCAGCGTTGGGTGGCGACGACCTCGCCGTCCGCGTCGCGGTAGATCTTCAGCGTGGTGACGAATCGGCCGGTGCCGAGTCCGGTGCGCTTCTCCGCGGAGATGTCCTCGACGACCTCCTCCAGGCTGACGCGGTCGCCCGGCCGGAGCTCGCGTACGAACTCGAAGTCGGAGTCGGTGGCGACCACCGAGGTGTAGCCGCCCTCGTCGAGCAGGTCGACGAGCTCCCGCGCGCCGTCGACCTCACCGGTGGCGGTGGCGGTGGCGGTGGCGGTGCCGGTGCCGGTGCCGGTGCCACTGGCGGTGGGACGCACCGTGGCCGCGTAGCCGCGCATCACCCATGCCTGCGTCATCGACGCCGGCGCGACCACACCCTCGCGGCCGTTGGCCCGCGCGGACGCCTCGTCCAGGTAGATCGGGTTCGCGTCGTCCATCGCCTCGACCCAGTGGCGGATCATCGGCACGTTCACCGGGTCGGGTCCGAACCTGGTCGCGTTCAGGGTCCGCCCGACGAACCCGGCCAGGCGCTCCTCGTAGGTCCGCGCGGTCATCGCTTCACCCGCGGCATCCCGAGCGCGTGCGTCGCGACCATGTCGCGCAGGACCTCGTTGACGCCGCCGCCGAACGTGTTCACGATTCCCTGGCGCGAGATCTGCTCCAGCTGCCCCTCCAGGGCGGCCCCGGTGGAGCCCGGACGCAGCCGCCCGGCCGTGCCGAGGATGTGGGTCAGCGTGCGCTGCACGTCGATGTGGGTCTCGGTGCCGTACGTCTTCGCGGCGCCGGCCATCGCTCCGGGCAGGTCGCCACGGGTGATGGCGGCCGCGAGCTTCCAGTTCATCAGCCGCATCGCCTCGAGCCTGGCGTAGGTGCGGGCGAACTCCTGGGCCACCCACGGCCGCTCGGCCACTCCGGTCTTCCGGGCCCAGGCGAGGGTCTCCTCCCAGAGCTGGATCATCCGGCCGCCGAGTGCGGCCAGGGCCACCCGCTCGTGGTTGAGCTGGGCGGTGATCAGCTTCCAGCCGCCGTCCACCTCGCCCACCACCTCGGTGGAGGGGACGCGGATGCCGGAGTAGTACGTCGCGGTGACGCTCATGCCGCCGACCGTCTTGATCGGACTCCAGCTGAAGCCCGGGTCGTCGCACGGCACGATCAGAATCGAGATCCCCTTGTGCTTGGGCGCGTCCGGGTCGGTACGGCAGGCCAGCCAGACGTAGTCGGCGGTGTTGCCGCCGGTGGTGAAGGTCTTCTGGCCGTCGACGACGAATCCGTCGCCGTCAGGCACCGCCCGGGTCTTCAGCGAGGCCAGGTCGGTGCCCGCCTCCGGCTCGGTGTAGCCGATGGCGAAGACGATGTCCCCGGTGAGCATCCCGGGCAGGTACTTCCGCTTCTGCTCCTCGGTGCCGAACTCCATCAGCGTCGGCCCCACGGTGTTGATCGTCACCAGGGGGAACGGCACGCCCGCGCGCTGGATCTCGTCGTAGAAGACGAACTGCTCCTCGGCGGTCAGTCCACGCCCGCCGTACTCCGTGGGCCAGCCGACCCCCAGCCAGCCGTCGCGACCGAGCATCCTGACCACCTCACGGAAGCGGTCGCCGCCGGCGCCCCCCTCGCGTACCTCGCGCAACTCGTCCGCGGGCAACAGGGTCGCGAAGTAGGCCCGCAGTTCTCGGCGGAGCCGCTGCTGGGCGGGGGTCTCATGAAGATCCATGTCACTCCTCAAGCGTCTGGTCGGTCAGTATTGATGCGTGAATAGACACGTGTCAACCAGATGTATATCCATGCGTTTACACGGGACTACACTGCGGGCATGGAAACTCAGGCCCGGGTCGTCCAGCGGATCCTGTCCCCTGCCAGAGCCGTCACCAGGGAGCGGTTGATCGACTCCGCGATCGCCCTGGCGACGGAGGGCGGGTACGACGCGGTCACCATCCGCCAGGTCGCGGCCCGCGCGGGCGTATCGGTTCCCACGGCGTACCAGCACGTCAGCTCCAAGGATCAGCTGCTGGTCGAGGCGTTGATGACCCTCGGCGTGCGCTCCACCGAGACGCTGCGCCAGCGGGTGCCCGCCGGTGAGACCCCCGCCGACCGGCTCGTGCAGGTGTTCCGCCGCGTCATGCGGGATGCGAGCCGGAAGCCGCTCCTCTACCAGGCCATGTACCGCGCGTACGTCGTCTGCAGCCCCGCCCTGGTCGAGACCGACGCGACCGTCGGCTTCGGCCCAGAACGTGCCAAATGGATCGGCGAGACGCTGCGCGCGGGCGACACGCAGGGGCACTCCGAGGAGGACCTGGAGTCGGCGTCCCGGATCCTCAGCTGCCTGTTCCTGGGCGCGATGGTCGGGGTGGCGGCGGGACGTGATGTCGAGGAGGCACTCGGGATCCTCGACGAGACCACGCGCAGGCTGCTTCCCTGACCCGTCCGGCCGGGACGCGGACTCCGTCCGGCCGGGACGCGGACCCCGGCCGGCCGCGGCACCGGTCACCGCCGCCGCGTGCCCGGATCACCTGGTGACGCCCTCTTGCTCTCGGTCGCGACACGGGTGTTAGCATCCACGATCAAGCGCTTGCTCAAATGAAGACCGAAGGCGTACATGGGCGTCGGCGGCGAACCCCTGACGAGCGGTTCCGGCCCCTCAGGTTCGCTTCGGCCCCGAAGGAGAAGGTCGTATGAACGAGGAGACCGTCGTGCGGACCGCGGTCCCGCGACTGGTGGTGACCCAGGACAACGAGTTCTGGTTCCGGGCCGCACGTGAGGGACGGCTGGAGATCCAGCGCTGCGCGGACTGCCACGTCCTGCGCCATCCGCCCGCACCCGTCTGCCCGGAGTGCCGTTCGTTCGACTGGGACACCGTGGAGTCCAGCCGACGGTGCACTCTGCACAGCTACACCGTCCTCCACTATCCCCGCGACGACGCGTTCGACTACCCCCTGACCGTCGGCCTCGTCGACCTGGAGGAAGGGATCCGGCTGGTCGCCGACATCGCCGGCGTCGACCGCGACGAACTCGAGTTCGGCATGGAGCTGGAGGTGGGCTTCGCGGAACACGCCCACGGCGAGATCCTGCCCCAGCTCCGGCGCCCCCGAGGGAGCCGGAGATGAACCGGGACGACCGGACGGTCGGCACGGTTGGCACGGTGCCGCCCATCCGCGGCGACGAAGGACGAGTCCACGCGACCACCGACATGACGGTGGCGCGGGTGGAAGGAGACACAGCGTGACCAGGGCCGGATTCTCCGGTGCCGCGGCGATCGCGGGCATCGGCGCGACCGAGTTCTCGAAGAACTCCGGCCGCAGCGAGTGGCAGCTCGCCTGCGAGTGCGTGCTGGCGGCCCTGGACGACGCCGGCATCGACGTGGCGGAGGTGGACGGGTTCTCCCTGTTCACCATGGAGAACAACCCGGAGATCGCCGTCGCCCGCGCGCTCGGCATCCCCCAGCTCTCGTTCTTCAGCCGGATCCCGCACGGCGGTGGCGGGGCCTGCGCCCCGGTGCAGCAGGCGGCCCTCGCCGTGGCGGCGGGCGTCGCGGACGTGGTCGTGGTGTACCGCGCCTTCAACGAGCGGTCCGGCCACCGCTTCGGCGCCGGCCCGCCGCCGTTCGCGTACAACCCTTCCACCGACCAGGAGTACCGGAACTGGATCAACCCCTACGGCCTGCTGACACCCGCGCAGCAGGAGGCGTTCCTGGCGATGCTGTACATGCACAAGTACGGCGCCACCAGTGAGGACTTCGGCCGGATCTCCGTGCTCTCGCGCAAGCACGCCGCGAACAACCCCAAGGCGTGGTTCTACCAGCGCCCCATCACCCTGGAGGACCACCAGAACTCCCGCTGGATCGCGGAGCCGCTGCGCCTGCTCGACTGCTGCCAGGAGAGCGACGGCGGGCAGGCGCTGGTCATCGTGAGCACCGAGCGGGCTCGCGACCTGCCCAACCCGCCCGCCGTGATCCGGGCGGCCGCCCAGGGCGTCGGGCCGCAGCAGATCTCGATGAGCAGCTACTCCCGCGCGGACATCGACCGGCTGCCCGAGGTCAACCTGGTCGCCGAGCAGCTGTGGCGCCAGGCGGGCCTCGGGCCTGAGGGGATCGACGCCGCCGTGCTCTACGACGCGTTCACCCCGATGGTCCTGCTCCAGCTGGAGGAGTACGGCTTCTGCGGCATCGGCGAGGCGAAGGACTTCGTCGCCGACGGCAACCTCGAGGTCGACGGCCGGTTGCCCGTCAACACGCACGGCGGACAGCTCGGAGAGGGCTATATCCACGGCGTCAACGGGATCGCCGAAGGTGTCCGCCTGATCCGCGGCACCTCCACCAACCAGCCCGCGAAGCCGGTCGAGCACGTTCTCGTCACCGGCGGATCGCCCGTGCCGCACAGCGCGATCGTGCTCGGCACGGACGACTGATCCAGGCGCGGATCGACGCTCCGGCTCGGTGCAGGCGGAGGCGGCGCCGATGACGGCGGACCTCGGCCGGCCGTGCGTTCCGGCGTGTTCGCGTCCGGGTGCGGAGCACAACGAGAGAAAGGAATCCGGATGACTGAGCGGTTCGAGCCGGACCACGGGACCGTGCTCGCCGACGTGACGCCCGAGCGACGACGGGCGTCGATCGACCTGATCACCGCCATCCGGGAGGTGATGCTCGCCGCCGCCGTCACCGACCTGGACGTCGATGAGATGCGGGCGGCCGAGCGTGCCCTGACCGAGGTCGCCCGGACGCTCGGTAAGCGGACCCGCACCAGGGTGGTCCGCGCGCCGTTCGGCGGACCCGCCGCGGCCTTGGCCGCGGGGCGGGGCGGCTCGTGGCCGCTGTTCGCGCACAATCCGCTCGGCATCCCCCTCGAAATCCATCTCGACGGCGACAGCGCCATGGCGCGGCTCACGCCGAACGCGCTGCACGAGGGGCCGCCGGACCTGCTCCACGGCGGCTTCGGCGCCGGTCTGATGGACTGCATGCTCGGCGTCCTGATGCAGGCGCGCGGCAAGCGGTCGGTCACCGCCAGTCTTGAACTGCGCTTCCTGCACGGGACGCCGCTCGACCGGCCGCTGGAGTTGCGCTCGCGGATCGTGGAGGTCTCCGGGCGCAAGGCGGTGGCCGAGGGCTGGATCGAGTGCGAGGGGCGCCGCACCCTGGAGGCCCGCGGCCTGTTCATCGAGGTTCGGCGGGACGGCGCGTGATCGGCCCGTTCTCCGGGCGGAAGCGCCGCTCCGGCCTCCGCGTGCCCCGGCGTGCGTCCGCGGTCCCCGCGTGTACGGGGCCGTACGGCGACCCGCGCCGCGGGCCGCGTGGGCGGCATTTCGGCAGGTGAACGGCTGTGCTCGCGCCTGCCGGACAGGATCATCACGGCACTATTGATTGATGGTGAGGCCGGGTGCTAGCTTATCAACCGAGCGCTTGTTAGGTTGGTGAATCCGGTACGGCGACCCCGGACCTTGTTCCCCCCCGTTGCGGCTCAGGCGGGTCGAACCGAAGGAATTCGTGTGGCGGCCGGCGCAGGACAGCGCCCATCGCGCAGACATATCGAAAAGTGAGCGGCTGACGTCGCGACAGGCCATACGCACGGGCGTGCCGTCCGCGTGTGGGCCGGAGTCGCCGCGCCATCCCGACACCGGAGCTGCGCCGACACATCCCGCGATCGGCACCTGTGAGGGACACCTGCCCTTCTACCGGTGCGCACCGCTTCCTCGACGGCCGGCCAACCGAACCATTTTTGCGAAAGGACGAGTATGAGCGTCATCGGCAGAACGAGGCTGCGTTGCCTGGCCCTGGCCACCGCGGCTGTGGCGGCCGTCGCGGGTTGCGGTGGTTCCGGCACCGATGGAGCCGCCTCCGCTCCGGGGCGTACGGCCTCGGCCGGGGACATCTCTCCCAGCGCGGTGCTGAAGTTCACCTCGTCCGCACCGATCCAGAACCTGGACCCGGTGACGCACGTTCCGGGTGGATATCCGTATCTGGCGCTGACCTACGACCGGCTGCTGATGCTGGACGCCAAGGACACCGTGATTCCCGGCCTGGCCACCGAGTGGTCCTTCGCGAAGGACGGCTCCTACCTGGAGCTCAAGCTCAGGAAGGACGTGACCTTCCACGACGGCACGCCGTTCGACGCCGAAGCGGTCAAGGTCAACATCGAGCGTGGGCAGACGCAGCCGGACAGCACCATCAAGGCCGACCTCAAGGACATCACCGGCGTCGAAGTGGTCGACGCCCAGACCGTGCACCTGAAGCTGAAGAAGGGGACGGGTGTCGCGCTGCCCTCCGTCTTCACCGGTCACACGGGGATGATGGTGTCGCCGAAGGCGATCGCGGCCGGCGCGGATCTGAAGAACAACCCCGGTACGGCGGGCTCCGGCCCGTACATCATCACCGAGTTCGTGCCGAACGAGAAGGTGGTGGTGAAGAAGGCCGACAGTTACTGGGACCCGGCCGCCGGTCGGCTCGGCGGGATCGAGCTGCTGCGGGTTCCCGACGCGGCGACCCGGTTGAAGGGTGTTCAGACCGGTCAGACCGACCTGTCCTTCGTGAGCTCGGCCAACGATGTGGTCCAGGCGGAACAGCTCGCGAAGTCCGGAGTCCTGCAGCAGAACACGACGACGTTCCGCAACGTGCTGGGCGTGCTGCTGCGCGCCAACAACGGTGACCTGGCCAAGCCCGAGGTGCGCCAGGCGATCGCCCACGCCATCGACCCGAACCAGGTGACCGCGCTGTTCTCCGGGAAGTGCACGGCGACCCGGTCGCTGTACCCCGCGGACAGCGCCTGGGCCGACCCCGGATACACCTACCCCTACGCGTACGACCCCGCCAAGGCCAAGGCGCTGGTCCAGAGCGTCGGCGGGGCCAAGGTCTCGATCTCCTTCGCGGCGGGGACCAACACCGAGCAGCCGGCCAATGTCATCCTGGCCGCGATGACGGAGGCGGGCATCGAGGCGGAGCTCAACCCCGTGCCGAACTCGGAACTCGAACCCCGCTTCATCGCCGGGGACTTCCAGCTCGAGGTGTCCAACACGTTCAACCCGCGGATCGACCCGGCGGGCACCGTGGACAACTACCTGCTGGGCGGCTACGGTCTGGCGACCGACCCCGGGCTGATCAAGAAGACCACCACGGAGGCGGCGGACCCGCGGTTGACCGAGCAGGAGCGGGCGCCCAAGTACCGCGAGGTGTGGGGGAAGGCTCTCGAGCAGGTCTGGTTCATCCCGCTGTGCAACATGACCAACGCCGCGATCTACAACGACAAGGTGGTGGGCGCGGACAACGTGCCGTGGGCGAACCTCGGCCTCTGGGACCTCCGCGGCGTGGCGCTGACGAAGTGACGAGACGTCGCTGACCGACGGCGCGATCGGGTGGTCCCGCGCGCCGTCGGCCTGATCGGCGACCTCAAGACGAACCGACCCGTGGCCCGAGGCGACTCGGGAACGGACCGCAATTGAGTACAAACCGCGCCCTGTCCCCGTAGGGGCGGCTCGGGAAGGGACGACCAGTTGAGCCCGCAGTACGAGAACGTGAACGCCGACCCGGTCACCGTCGCACTGGAGAAGCGACTGCAGACCGACCCCGGGATGCGTGTCTTCCTCGATCGAGAGCCCTTCACGATCGAGGAACTCGATCGCCAGGCGCGCGCACTCGCGGGCTCCCTGAGTGAGTTCGTCCGGCCGGGCGATCGCATCGCGCTGATGGCTCGCAACGGCCGGGTCGCGTTGCTCACCTGGTGGGCCGCCACGTTCTGCGGTGCCTACCTCGTACCGCTGAACACCAACAACAGGGGCGCGATCCTGACCCACCAGGTGGCGGACAGCGAACCTGCCCTGGCCGTGGCGGAACAGGAGTTCGCCGAGCTGCTGGCCGAGTCCCTGCACCTGGCGGGTCTCACCGTCCCCTTCGTCGTGCACGACCCCGACGCCACCGGCGGATCCGACGCGCGGCAGGGTGAGGGACCCCGGTTGCGTTTCGACGACCTGGTCGCGGCCGGTACGCCGGTGGCGGCGCACGCCGACATCGACCCCTACGGCACCAGCCACCTGGTCTACACGGCCGGAACGACCGGACCGTCCAAGGCCTGCATGGTCAGCCACGGATACATCGCCAACATGGCGCGGCAGATGTGGGAGAACCTCGAGCGACGGCCCGACGACCGCCTCTGGACGCCGATGCCGCTGTTCCACCTCGCGGCCATCGGACACGTCACCGGCTCGCTGCAGCTCGGTTCCGAGATCAGCGTGGCGAAACAGTTCTCGGTGTCCCGCTTCTGGGAGGACATCCGGGAGTCCGAGGCCACGATGGCGGCGCTCATGGGATCGATGCTGCCCATGATCGCGCGGGCGGAGGAGAGCCAGGCCAGCCGGGACGCCTACGGCCGGCTCCGCGTCGTCTCCGGCTCCCCGGTCACCGCCGAGCTGGCGCAGACCTGGCGGGAACGTTACGGAGTCGAACGGGTCGGCTCGGGCGCGTACGGGATGACCGAGGCGTGCCTGATCACGGCGACCCCGCCGAACGCGTACCGCGCAGGCTCGGCCGGAACCGTCACCGACTCCTTCGAGGTCCGCATCGTCGACGAGCGGGACAATCCGCTGCCGACCGGCGCGGCGGGGGAGATCGTCTGCCGCCCCACCCGGCCCAGCATCATGTTCAACGGGTACTGGAGGCAGCCGGAGAAGACGCTCGAGGTGTTCCGCGGCCTGTGGTTCCACACGGGTGACTTCGGCAGGTTCGACGAGGACGGCTACCTGTTCTTCGTCGACCGCGGAAAGGACTACATCCGCAAGGGCGGCGAGAACATCTCCAGCTATGAGATCGAGGCGATCATCGCCACGCATCCGCTGGTCCGCGAGGTCGCGGTCCACGCGGTGCCCTCGCCGCTCAACGAGGACGAGGTGAAGGTGACGATCGTGCCCGCCGCGGGCGCGGCACCGGATCCGGAGGAGATGTTCGGGTGGATCGCGCCGCGCGTGCCGCGGTACGCCCGCCCGTCCCACATCGAGTTCCGCGATGAACTGCCGAAGAACGCCGTGGGGCGGATCCTCAAGCGTGAGCTCCGGGCACAGGGGGTCACCGCGCGCACGTGGAGCACCGACCCCCGTTCCTACGACAAGAACCCGGGGCAGGGTTCGGAGAAGGCGGCCGCGAAATGACGGGCGGGCCCCTGCAGGGCATCAGGGTCATCGAACTCGCCGGGCTGGGACCGGTGCCGTTCGCCGCGATGATGATGGCGGACCTCGGCGCCGACGTGATCCGCGTCGATCGCGTCGCGTCGTCGTCCGCGCCGGAGAAGCGGGTGCCGCGGCACCACCTCAACCCGATCAACCGCGGACGCAGGTCTGTCCGGCTGGACCTGAAGTCCGCGTCCGGGAGATCCGAGCTGTCCCGGCTGCTGGAGCAGGCCGACGTGCTGCTCGACCCGTACCGCCCCGGCGTGCTGGAGCGCATGGGAATCGACCCGGCGAAGCTGACGGAGGAGTTTCCGCGGCTGGTGGTGGCCCGGATGACGGGCTGGGGCCAGGACGGCCCGATAAGCACGGCCGCCGGTCACGACATCAACTTCATCAGCCTGTCCGGCGTGCTGGACTCGATCGGCACGAGCGAGACCGGACCGGTCCCGCCCCTGATGTATCTCGCCGACTTCGCCGGCGGCGGCATGGTCCTCGGATTCGGGGTGCTCGCGGCCCTGGTGGAGCGCGGCGAGTCGGGGCGGGGCCAGATCATCGACTGCTCGATGCTCGAAGGCGCGAGCCTGCTGACCATCGCCATCCGGGGCATGAAGGCCAGGGGGGACTGGAACCTCGCCCGCGGCACGAACGCCTACGACTCCGGCTCCCACTTCTACGGCGTCTACGAGACCTCGGACGGCAAGTACATGGCGGTCGGGGCGATCGAGCCGCAGTTCTACCGGTCCTTCCTCGAAGCGCTGGGGCTGGTTCCGGACGACCTGCCGCGGCAGTACGACAGTGCGGCATGGCCCGAGCTCAAGCGGACCGTGGCGGAGATCTTCAGATCCCGGCCCCGCGCCCACTGGGAGAAGGTGTTCGGCGAGCTCGACGCCTGCGTGACCCCGGTCCGCGACCTCGACGAAGCCACGACCGACCCCCAGATGGTGGCCAGAGGGGCGTTCGTCGAGCTGGCCGGTGTGGTCCAGCCCGCGCCGGTGCCCAAGTTCTCCCGCAGTACGGCGCGGCTCACCCTGCCGCCGCCGTACCCGGGAGAACACACGGAGGAGATCCTGCGGCCCGCCGGATCCCGCTGACGGCGCCGCGGGTGCCGTCCAGGAAACGCGTGAGGGGACAGCGGTGACATGCGTGTCGGTCTGATCGCGGGTGACGCCGACAACGTCGTCCGGGACGCACGGTCGGCGGAGCGGTACGGCTTCGACTACCTCGGCTGCGGTGAGCATCTGTTCTTCCACGGGCCGACGCCGAACGCCTTCGTGCAACTGGCCGCGGCGGCGGGAGCCACCAGCCGCATCCGCCTGGTCAGCTCGATCACGCTGCTCCCGCTCTACCCCGCCGCGCTCGCGGCGAAGCTCGCCGCCACGCTGGACCGGGTGTCCGGCGGGCGGTTCGAGCTCGGCGTCGGCGCGGGCGGGGAGTACCCGGCGGAGTTCGCCGCCGTCGGGGTGGACCCGGCGTCCCGCTTCCGCCGGCTGGACGAGGGGCTGCGGGTGATCCGGGCCCTGTTCAGCGGCGAGCGGGTCAGCATCGAGGGAGAATCCTTCGCGCTGCGCGACGTGGCGCTGCGGCCCCCGCCGGTCCAGCCTGGAGGCCCGCCGATCTGGATGGGCGGCCGCAAGGCCGGGGCGATCCGCAGGGCCGGGCGGTACGCCGACGTGTGGATGCCGTACATGGTCGATCCGGGGATGTTGCGGGAGAGCCTGGCGCGGGTGCGGGACGCGGCCGACGCCGCCGGACGGCCCCGCGACGCGGTCTCCGGCGCCGTCTTCGCGTGGACGTGCGTCGATCCGGACGGCGAGTGGGCTCGTGAGACCGGGATCGCCGCGGTCAACGCCACCTACGCGCAGGACTTCTCCCCGCTCGCTGATCGTTATCTGGTGCTCGGCACTCCGGATGACGTGGTGCGCAGGCTTCGGGAGTTCGCCGACGCCGGCGCTGAGCGCGTCCTCGTCCAGATCGCCGCCCCGGTGGCCGAACGCGAGCGCGTCATCGCCTCGCTCGCCCGTGACGTGTTACCCCGGCTGCGCTCCGGCTCTCCGGTGTGACGGCACGAACGGCGGCCATCGGCCGGGGGCGGGACCGTGCCCGCCGGTGTCGACCGGTGGGGGGTGGAGGGATCGTTTCGCGGGGGTTCCCGGCGAAAGGGTCTATTGACCAGCCATGGCCTCGCCTATATGGTTTTTCGACCAAGCTATTGCTTGTTTAAGTTCTGACCGAAATCCTCTCCACGGCCGAGCGTCGTGCCGCCGTGGCCGGGCCGACGGTCCAGGCGGAGGCGTGCGCCGGCCCCACGCCGAAGCCTCCCGAAGCCTCCCCGAACCCGCCCGGCAATCCGCTCCGTCACTCGTCGAAGGGACACAGCATGCTGCGCCACGCAGGCAAGCGACTGCTCGCAGCGATCCCACTGCTGCTCGTGGTGCCGCTCCTGGTCTTCCTCCTCATCGACCTCGCCCCCGGTGACCCGGCGGTCGTCCTGGCCGGTGAGGATCCGACCCCGGACCGCATCGCGGCGATCAGGGGAGAGCTGGGCCTGTCCGATCCGGTCGTGGAACGCTACCTGCGGTGGGTGGGCGCCGTGCTGCACGGAGACCTCGGCCAGTCGCTCATGTCCGACCAGTCGGTGATGGACATGATCGTCCGGCGGATGGGCACCACGATGTCCCTGGTGCTGTTCGCGATGGTGATGGCGGTGGTGCTGGGCACCCTCATGGCGATCCTGGCGTCGCTGCGGCCGGGCGGTGTCGTCGACCGCCTGGTGAACTGGCTGGCCTCGATCGCGATCGCCATCCCGGCGTTCTGGTTCGGACTCGTACTGGCATCGCTGTTCGCGGTGACCTTCCAGGTCTTCCCCGCCTTCGGGTTCGTGCCGCTGTCGGAGGGGCTGTGGCCGTGGATGTCCCACCTCGTCCTGCCCGGCATCGCCCTCGGCCTGCTTCCCGCCGCCGAGGTGACGCTGCAGCTGCGGTCGGCGCTCGGGCAGGAGCTGAAGTCGGACTACATCCTCAACGCGCAGGCGAAGGGGCTGAGCCGAAGCGCGGTCCTGTTCAAGCACGCGCTGAAGAACGCCTGCGTCCCCGTGGTGACGGTGCTCGGTTTCCGGGTCGCCGAGGTGCTCGCCGGCTCGGTCACCATCGAGATCATCTACAACATGCCCGGTCTCGGAAGCCTGGCGGTCGACAGCGTGCTCAGCAGGGACATCCCGGTCCTGCTCGGCTTCGTCCTCTTCTCCACCAGCGTCGTCGTAGTGGTGAACCTCCTGGTCGACATCTCCTACGGCTACTTCAATCCGAAGGTGCGCGCATGAAGAACGTCACCACCCCGCTGGACGACCCCGTCGACGCGCCCGGCGAGCCGTACGTGGAACCCGCGCAGGCGGGCATCGTGCGCGGCATCCTGCGCCGCAAGTCCACCATCGTGGCGGGCGGGTTCCTGGCCCTGCTCGTCCTGGGCGCCGTCCTGGCCCCGCTGATCGCGCCGTACGACCCGAACGTCCAGAACGTCTTGCAGCGCCTGCGCCCGCCGAGCGCCGACCACCTGCTCGGCACCGACGACTACGGCAGGGACGTGCTGAGCCGCCTGATCTACAGCGCCAGGGTGTCGCTCCAGGCCTCGGCGCAGGCGGTGGCCGTGGCGCTGCTGATCGGCCTCCCGCCCGGCGTCGCCGCCGGATACCGGGGTGGCTGGCTGGACACGGTGCTGACCAGGATCATGGACACGCTGATGAGCGCGCCGTCGCTCGTGCTGGCCATCACCATCGTGGCGGTGCTCGGCCCCGGCATCACCAACGCGATGCTGGCCATCGGTGTGATCATGGCCCCCCGGTTCTTCCGGGTGGCTCGCGCCACCACGATGGACGTGCGGCACGAGACGTACATCGAGGCGTCCATCGCCCTCGGCTGCGGGAACCTGCGGACCGCGGTGCGGCACATCCTGCCCAACGTGATGCCGCCCATCGTGCTGGTGATCTCCGTGTCGCTGGGTGCCGCGGTCGCGGCGGAGGCGAGCCTGAGCTTCCTCGGCCTCGGCGTCCGGGCGCCGGCGTCGAGCTGGGGATCGATGCTGTCCACGGCGTCCTCGAACATGGGCCTGGCGCCGTATCTCGTGTGGCCACCCGGTGTGATGATCTTCCTCACCGTTCTGGCCTTCACCTACCTGGGAGACGGCGTGCGCAAGGGCATGACGCGCAGCCGGTCGGCAAGTGGCAAGGGAGAGTGACGTGACGGAGCGACAGCAGGAGACGGACGCCCCGCCGCTGCTCGAGACACGGGACCTGACGGTGGAGTTCCCGAACCCGGCGGGCGGATGGACACCGGTGGTGCAACAGGTGTCGTTCACCGTGGGCCAGGGCGAATCCGTCGCGCTGGTCGGCGAGTCGGGCTCGGGCAAGACGGTCACCTCCCTCGCGGTGATGGGACTGACCGGTGTCATGGGCGGGCGCGTCGCGGGCGGGTCGGTGCACTTCGACGGACGGGAGCTGACGGCGCTCCCCGAACGCGAGTGGCGCGGCCTCCGCGGCCCCGGAATGGGGATGATCTTCCAGCAGCCGATCCGCAGCCTCAATCCCGCCTTCACCGTCGGCGACCAGATCGCGGAGTCGGTCCGCCGGCACCTCGGGTTCAACCGCAAGGCCGCCAGGGCGCGGGCGATCGAGATGCTCGACCTCGTCCAGATCCCGCGCGCGGCGGAACGGGTCGACGACTACCCCCACGCGTTCAGCGGCGGCATGTGCCAGCGCGTGATGATCGCCATGGTCATGGCGTGCAACCCCCGGCTGCTGATCGCCGACGAGCCCACCACCGCGCTCGACGTCACGGTGCAGGAACGGATCCTGCAGCTGCTGCGGGAGCTGCAGGAGCAGACGGGGGTGTCGCTGCTCTTCGTCAGCCACGACCTCGCGGTGGTCGCCGAGCTGTGCCAGAAGGTCATCGTCATGTACGCCGGCGAAGTCGCCGAGCAGGGCACCGCGGCGGACATCTTCCTGCGGCCACGGCACCCGTACACCTCGGGCCTGCTGGCCGCGATCCCCAAGCCCGGCCTCCGCTCGGACCGCCGGCTGGAGTCCATCCCCGGCAGCATCCCCGCCCCCGGCTCCTGGCCCGCGGGGTGCCGGTTCCACGATCGGTGCCCGCATCGTGAACCCGGCCGGTGCGACTCCCGGCACCCGGACCTGACCCCGGCAGGGCCGGCGAACGAGGCCCGGTGCCTCCGGACGAGCGAGATCGAACTGCAGGGAGTGACGGTCGCGTGAGCCTGCTCGAAGTATCGGGAGTGTCCAAGACCTTCACGACCGGCCGCGGCCTGCTCGGCCGGCGCCCCCCTCGGCCTCCCGCCGTCCAGGACATCGACTTCACCCTGGAGAAGGGGGAGTGCCTGGCCGTGGTCGGGGAGTCCGGGGCGGGCAAGTCGACCCTGGGCCGGATCGTCCTGCGCCTGATCGAACCGGACACCGGGAAGATCACGTTCGACGGGATCGACGTGCGCGCGGCCTCCTCCCGCGAGATGCGCCGGCTGCGACGCCGCATGCAGATGATCTTCCAGGACCCCTACAGCTCCCTGGACCCCCGGATGAGCATCGCCGAGGCCGTCGCCGAGCCGCTGCTCGTACACACCGACCTCGACCGCGCCGCCCGGCTGCGGCGCGGCGCCGAACTGCTCGACCGGGTGGGCATCGGCAGCAGGTACCTCGCCAGATACCCCTCCGAACTCTCCGGAGGGCAGTTGCAGCGGGTCGCCATCGCCCGCGCGCTGACGCTCAATCCGAGCCTCATCGTGTGCGACGAACCCGTCGCCGCGCTCGACGTCTCCGTCCGGGCCCAGGTGCTCAACCTCCTGCGTGACCTGCAGGAGGAACTCGGGTTGTCCTATCTGTTCGTCAGCCACGATCTGGCCCTGGTGGAGGTCATCGCCGACCGCGTGCTGGTGATGGCCTCCGGGCGCATCGTCGAGCAGGGCGATGTCACGCAGATCTTCCGTTCCCCCACCCACGAGTACACCCAGCGGCTGCTGTCCGCCATCCCCGTGCCGGTGCCGCGCGATGCCACCGGACGGCGGATGGTCGCGGGGGACCTCGGTCCCTCGACGCGGCCGATGGAGGAGGCGAGCCAATGACCACGCCGCTGACCGCCACGCGCGTCTTCTTCGCGTTCCCCCGGTTGTCGGACCCATCCCGGCACCGTGACTACAACGAGTGGCACCAGCTCGACCACCGCCCGGAGAACCTCGCCCTGCCCGGCGTCGTGCACGGCGACCGCTGGGTGCGGTCGCCGGACTGCCGCACGGCCGGTACGGGCGACGGATGGCTGCGGGACGTCGACTACATGGCGATGTACTGGTTCGCCGAGCCGGCCAAGCAGAGCATCCGGCAGTGGAAGGAACTGGGTGACACGACCCTCCAGCAGGGCCGGCGACCCGACCTCCGATGGACCGCCCGCCCGCTGATGGGGATCTTCCAGCCGGTCAGGGGGTACGTGCATCCGAGGGTGCGCATCTCGGCGGCCGCGCTTCCCTTCCGGCCGCACACCGGGATCCAGGTGCTCGTCAGCGAGGTCGAGGACGCGGGCGGAGCGGAGGCCGAGGCGCTGTTCGACTGGTACGACCGCGTCCGCATCCCGCGGATGCTCGAACTGCCCGGGGTGGCCGGTGTCTGGTCGTTCCGCAGCGAGGCGGTGACGGTGGAAGGCGCCGACGGCTCGCTGAAGCCGCTGTCCGGCTCCACGATCCGCGTCACCCTCGCCTACCTGGACGCCGACCCCCTCGGCGTCGCCGCCGAGCTCGCCGCGCGTGAACCCGGGTGGACGGCCGCCGAGCCGCCGCCCGATCTCGCCTGCGGGGAACGTGTCCTGCTGTCCGGTCCGCTGCGCACCATCCAGCCCTGGCAATGGGACTGGTTCGACCAGCAGGACTCCCGGGACGAGGTCGGCTTCGATGGACCACGGGCGAGGGAGTAGATTAGAGACAAGATCAAACAAGTGCTTGCTGGGTAAGGCACTGCCGGAAGGACGGACACTAATGGCGGCTACGCGATCGGGTGCGGGCTCGGCAAGGAATGCCGCCGGTGGTACCCGCGGTTCCGACCGCAGGGCCGAGCTGCTCGGAATAGCCGCGCGTCTCTTCGCGACCCAGGGATACGCGCGCACGACCGTGCGCGACATCGCGGAGGACGCCGGCATTCTCTCCGGGAGCCTCTACCACCACTTCAGCTCCAAGGAGGCCATGCTCGACGAGATCCTGCGGGACTTCCTCGGCCAGCTCCTGGTGAGGTTCACCGAGATCGAGAAGCGCGAGGGCGTGACGCCGAAGGAGAAGCTCGACGAGCTCGTGCTCCACGCGTTCGTCACCATCCATGACAGTCCGCACGCCGTGGCGCTGTACCAGAAGGAATCCGGCGCCCTCAGCCACCAGGCCGCGTTCGAGTACGTCAACAAGTACAGCCACGAGAACGACGAGGTCTGGCTGCGGGTGCTCGCCGCCGGGCAGCAGTCGGGCGCGTTCCGGGCCGACATCGACGTCGACCTGCTGTACCGGTCCATGCGCGACAGCATCTGGGCCACGGTCCGCTGGTACCAGCCGGGAGGCGGGTACGACCCCGCGGAACTCGCCGAGCACTTCCTCGGCATCCTGTACGGCGGCCTGCTCGCCCGCTGACGCCGAGCGCCCCCGGCCATCAGGTCACGAGAGGGGGCGATGGAGAACCGCCGTGGCGGGTGTCGCACAGTGGGAACCATGTGCCACTCCACGGACAGCCGCCCGCCGGCCCCGCCGGATCCTCGACCGGTCGCCGAGAACGCGCCCGTCACTCTGAGGTCCACCGACGGCAGCCGCCTCGCCGCGCACATCGCCCTGCCCGCAGGGCCGCCACGGGGCCGGATGATCGTGCTGCCCGACGTGCGCGGGCTGCACCCCTACTACCGTGACCTCGCCGTACGGTTCGCCGAAGCCGGGTTCGCGACTGCGGCGATCGACTGGTTCGGCCGCACCACCGAGGACGACGAGCGCGGTGCCGATTTCGTGTTCCAGCCGCACGTCGCCCAGGTGGACCCGCGCGACGTGGCCGCCGACGTCTCGGTGGCGATGACGCACCTGGCCGAGCGCGGGGCGTCCGGTCCGGCCTTCACCGTGGGCTTCTGCTTCGGCGGCAGCCAGTCGTGGCGGCTGTCCGCCGGTCCAGTGGATCTGGCCGGTGTGATCGGCTTCTACGGCAGGCCGGCGCTGGTCCGTGACGTGGTTCCCGAGATGCGGCGGCCGTCGCTGCTGCTCATCGCGGGAGACGACGCGGTGACCCCGGCCCGGGAGTTCGAACGGTTCACGGCCGAACTCGCCGCGGCCGAGGCGCCGTACGAGGCGCACACCTATCCGGGCGCTCCGCACTCCTTCTTCGACCGCGCGTACGCCCAGTGGGGCGAGGCGTGCGCGGACGCCTGGCGGCGGATCCTCGACTTCACCGATCGTCACGGCGCCACGCCCTCGCCCGCCTGACCCGCCCGGCCGGGCACACCGTGGACTACGGGGACCCCGGCGGGTCATCCGTGGACGAACCCGGACCCGTCCATCGACGGAGGCGCCGCCATGGCCTGCCGCCGGTCCTCCTGGAGCCTGCTGATCGTCAGGATGACCAGTGCGGCCAAGGCCGCTGTGACGACGAACATGCCGCTGGTCACGATGTCGAACCGTGCCGCGTCCCGCATGGACGGCAGGTCGTCGGCCGACGCCAGTCTCCTGCTCACCAGTTTCGAACCCCAGGTACTGATCAACCAGGCCAGCCACCAGGCCCCGACCAGGCCGGAACGGCGGGCGGTCGCGAGCGGCGACACGTGGGCGTCGGGCTTGGAGGAGTTCCAGATGTCGTCCACGATCTGCTTGGGGAACCACCAGCAGACGATGGGGACGAACCAGCCGAGGACCACCCACGGCTTGGTGTGCCGCTGCGGCCACGGGCTCAACAGCTCGGCGTTCGTCCGCGCGCGGAACAACCAGACCAGGAACATGACGACGGTGCCGACGTAGACGACGATCTCCACCACCCCGGACAGGGGGTAAAGCCAGTCGCTGAACTCGACCTCGGCGGGATCGACGGAGTCGTAGTCGGTGATGATCCGGTCGATCAGGGCGGCGTGCTGCGCGTCGACGACGATCACGATGAGGCTCATGAGGGAGTCGACGGCCAGCATGACGACGGCCGCCATCGCCAGGCCGCGGACAGGTCGCAGGGGCGGACGAGGCGCTGCTGGCGGATACATCGGCGACTCCTGTGAGAAGGCAGGGGGACAATGTTCCGGCACCTTCCGGAATCCCCGTGACCCCGTCTCTGACATGCAACGCTTCTGTGATCTTGCCGGGATCCTCGGTCTCGGTCCGTTCTCCGCGGGCGTCAGAGGGCGGCTCATTGCAGCTAGCAGGAAGGCGGGGAGTGCCGGAGGCATACCCGGAAGATGGAGGCTGCCGGTGCAGACGGCAGGCGTCGCCGACGGGATCGTGGAGAGCGAAAGCAGGTCGCCGGACCGGCCTTGAGACACGGGCCGGTGGCATCGCCCAGGAACGTGATCGGCGAGCGGAGGGACGCGGCAATGCTCAGCGATCGCCTGTACGGACCGTCGCCTGACGTGTCCGGCTCCGCCGTCATCCGAAAGTTCGACCCTCGCATGATCAGTGGCATCGACCTCAGGCGCCGGGACCCCGTCGAGGGGGAGTCGGACGCGGGCGAGGCGTCGGACGAGGAGTCGGACATCTTGTCCAACGCCTTGTCGAACGCCTTGTCGAACGCCTTGTCGAACGGCTTGCCGGACGCGCTGCCGGATGCGCTGCCGGGTGCTTCATGCGATTCGACCCGGATGTTCCAGCCTGAAGACGCGGAGCCGCCCGCCGGAACGGCACGCGCCGTCGTGGCCGACGACGGCCTCGAGCTGTACGTCGAGGTGGGCGGTTCCAGCGACGCCGAGCTGACCATGGTCTTCTGCCACGGCCTGGCGCTCCACCTGGGCTGCTGGAACGGCCAGCGGACGGCGTTCGCCGATCGGGCCCGGCTGGTCCTGTACGACCAGCGCGGTCACGGCCGGTCGGGGCGTGGCGCGCCGGGGTCGGCCACGATCACGCAGCTCGGCCGGGACCTGTACCGGGTCCTGGAAGAGGTCGTCCCGTCCGGCCCGGTGGTACTGGTCGGGCACTCGATGGGCGGCATGGCGATCATGGCGCTGGCGGAGGCGCATCCGGATCTGTTCCACGACAGGGTCGTGGGGGTCGCGCTGCTCTCGACCTCGGCGGGTGGGCTGGGCCACATCACGCTCGGACTGCCGGCGTACGGTGCCAGGCTGCTGCAGCCGCTCGTCCCCGGACTTCTCAGGGTGCTGGGTGGAAGGTGCAGGGGTTACGGGCACCTCGCTTTCGCGGAGCTTGTGCACCTGCTCGTGCGGCGGTACTCGTTCGCGTCGGACGTACCGTCGGCCGTGCGGCAGGCCGCTGCCCGGATCATCGATTCCACTCCCATCGAGGTGATCGGCGACTACTACGCGACCTTGATGGCGCATGACAGGCTGGCGGCGCTGGACGCGCTGCGCGACGTGGCCACGCTGATCCTGGTCGGCAGGAACGATCTCGTCACTCCGGTCGAGCACAGCGAGACGATCGCGGGCACGTTGCCGGCGGCCGACTTCGTCGTGCTCCCGTGCACCGGACACAACCTGATGCTCGAAAGGCCCCAGAATGTCAACTCCTCGCTGGAGGAGCTGCTGGGCCGGGTGACCGGGCCGCGCCCGGTGGCTCTCGAAGCGCTCTCCGGCGTCGGAAGAGGAGCGAGGTAGACGGTCATCCCCGAACCCGTGGTCTTCGAGGGCGGCGGCGAACCGCCGCCCGGCGGACGCGGCATCTCCTCCCGCAGGGCCCCCCATGCCGGTGCTCATGCCCCCCTCCCGGAACGGCACGCCGCGCTGCGAGGCCGGGGACATGAGGCGGTGCACTCCAGCTAGCGGTAAGGCCGGGCGGAGGCTGGCATGGGGCCGGGATGGGGGCTGTCCGGGAAGACGGCGGGTCGGTCGTACGCCATCCTGGACGGCGAAGGTAGATCTCACTGACCGCCGGCCGTCGAAGCGCGCGGGAAAGGCCCGTGAACGACGCCCCGCGGCCAGGCGCCGCCGACATCACTCGGCCGTCGTCGACGCTCGTCGACGCGGGACGCGGCTCCGCCGCCGCTCCGAACTCACGGCCCGGCCTTTCGACTTCCCAGGCGAGCGTCAGATCGGGGCAGGTGGGGTCGCACTCACCCGACAGACCCGCAGGAGAATCTCACGAGAGGAATGATTCGTTTGCTCTCCCAGCAGCGGCAGTTCGTGGCTGACGCCTCGCACGAGTTGCTCACCCCGATCGCGGGGCTACGAGCGCAGTTGGAGGAGGCTCGGCTGCACCCGGGTGAGGGCGATCTGGACGAGGTTCTCGGCCGCGCGCTGCGGGACATCGACCGGCTTCAGACCATCGTGCACGACCTGCTCGTGCTGGCCAGGGTGGGGACGGCTCCGCCAGAGGAGTGGTCGAGGGTCGATCTCGCCGAGTTGGTACGGGACGAGGTGTCCATGCGCGAGGACGGCATCCCCGTCCGGCTGCTGCTTTCGCCCGGGTTGGTGTTCCACGTCGTCGCCGACGAGTTCCGCCGCGTCGTCAGGAACCTTCTGGACAACGCGCAGCGGCACGCCAGTCGTACGGTGCGGGTCGAAGTGCGCAGGAACGGGCGATACGCAGAGCTGATCGTGACGGATGACGGGCGAGGCATCGCATCGGCCGACCGGGATCGGATCTTCGAGCGTTTCAGCCGGCTGGACACGGCTCGCTGCCGCGATCACGGAGGCTCCGGGCTGGGCCTCGCGATCGTCCGCGCCGTCGCGCACGCACACAGCGGAACCGTGGAGGTGGCGGACTCGGCGGCGGGAGCCTGCTTCATCCTGCGCCTCCCGTTTCCCGGCGAAGGCAGGTAACGCCCGGCACGATGTAATCGGGTCCGGCGGCGCGCGGCCGTCAGATGGTGAGGGAGATCAGGTGGTGAGGGGGATCGTGATCGACAGCGTGGTACCGGCGCCCGCGGGGCTGGTGACGGTCACCGTCCCGTCGAGCGCCTCCACCCGGTCGCTGATGCCGAGAAGGCCGGAGCCGGAGCCGAGGTCGGCCCCGCCGACACCGTCGTCCTCGATCGTCAGATGCGCGGCGCCGCCGTCGGTCCAGAACGCGACGCGGGCCACGGAGGCGCGCGCGTGCTTGACCACGTTGGTCAGCGTCTCCGCGGTCACGTAGTACACGGCCACCTCCACGCGCTCCGGCAGGCGAAGCTCGCTCCGGATGTCGAGTTCGACGGGTATGGCCGAGCGGCGGGCGAGCATCCTCAGCGCGGGGCCGACGCCGCCGTTGGTGAGGATGGCCGGGTGGATGCCCCGGGAGAGCTCCTGCAGGTCCTCCATGACGCCCGTGAGACCGTTGATCGCGTGCGACAGCCTCTCTCTGGCCTCTGACTGCTCGGGCGGAATGCCGGCCTCCGCCGTGCGCAGCTCCAGTGCCAGCGAGACCAGTTGTTGCTGGGCCCCGTCGTGCAGGTTCCGCTCGATGCGACGCCGGCTCTCGTCAGAGGCCGCGACGACCCGAGCGCGGGACGCCGCGAGGTCCGCGCGCACCTGGGCGTTGGAGATCGCCGTGGCGACCAGGTCGGTGAAGTCCCGCATGCGTTCCTCGGCGCATCGGAGCGTCGGCTCCTGATCGACGGAGAACGCGATCACCACACCCCAGAGCCGGGACTCGACGAGGATGGGACAGCCCACGGAAACGGTCACCCCCTGATCGCGTGCCCACTGCGAGATCGTGCCCGTGCCCGTGCCGTAGTCCGAGACGCGGGCCGGCCGCAAGAGGCGGCGCACCCGGGCGGAGACGCTCGGTTCCTCCAGCGGCCACTGTGAGCCGATGGGCAGCCCGGACGCCGTGCCGTACCGGAGGCTCCATGAGCCCACCACCGTCATGCGGCCGGAGTCGTAGCGGCCGATCGCCACGCGGTCCGCGTCGAGGATCATGCAGACCTCCTGGGCGACCCTGTTGAACAGCTCGGTCGGCGAGATGCCGCGCGCGACGAGCGTCGCGACCCGTCGCAGCGCCGCCTGTTCCTCCGCGATCCTGCGGTTCTCGTCGCGGCTCGCCTGCAGCGCGCTCGCGATGGTCTCGCGGTCGCGCGCGGTCTGGAGCAGGGCCTCCAAGGAGGGGATGACCCGCTCGGAGAGGCGGCGCCGTACGGCCTCCGGAGCGTCGGCGGGAAGCGTGACCGTGGCGAGCGGTTCGCCGTTCCCGCCCAGTGGCAGGGCGTGGCGATCGTCGCCGACCTCGACCGCCCCGCCTTCGATCGCCACGCCGTCCACTCTCAGGGCCCGCGCGAGGCGTTCGGAGGCCACGGGGAGCACGGCTCTCGAGTTCTCCGAGCGCAGAAGGAGGTGGGCCAGGTCGGCGGCGAGGTCGGCCTCGCGCCGGCGCCGGTCGGCCTCGGCGGCGAGTGATCGCGCCATCGCCGCGATCGAGGCGGTCAGCAGCCCGACGACGAGGAAGATCGGAAAAGGTGACAGGGCCCAGGACTCGGGAAGGTCGAAACTGTTCGGAGGCGGAAAGTCGAAATATTCGAAGGCGAGGCCGCTGGCGAACACGGTGAGTATTCCGAGCGGCAGGCCCCACAGGGTCGAAATCACCAGAACGCCCAGCAGGTAAACGATGCCGAGAGAACCGCCGGGGGTCACCCGTCCCAGCGCGTGGGCGATGAGAATCTCCACGGCCACGCAGGTGGCGGCGACCATGATCCCGAGTAGCAGGGGCGGGCGCGTCGGATGCACCAGAAGCGACAAAAGTCGCGCACGCATGAAATCAAATGTACTCGCGTTTCCCGTGCGGACGTTTACCTGGTCGTATCTTGGCGCGGATTTGGCGGGGCCGCGGAAAGGTATACGAAGAATCGTCGAGAAGCCGATTCCCCGTACCCTCCTTCATCCGTTCTCCTCACGTGTGCCGGGAGAGGCGACCGGCCGGAGGGCGAAGGGACGGAGCCGTGAACGGTGGGCCGACGCGGATAGCGGTGGCGGATGACGACGTGCTGCTCCGGGAGGGGATAGCGAGCCTGCTGGAGCGATCGGGCTTCGAGATCGCGGGCCAGGCGGGTGACGCCCGGGAACTCCTCACGCTCGCCCGTGATCGCCGTCCGGACCTGGTCATCGTCGACATCCGGATGCCCCCCGGCTACGCGACCGAGGGGCTCGACGCGGCCCGGACGATCCGCGAGGAGTTCCCCGACATGGGGATCCTCCTGCTCTCCGCGCACATCGAGGTGGAGCAGGCGATGGAACTGCTGGCCGCCGGGCACCGGGTCGGTTACCTGCTCAAGAGCCGGGTGACCGACGTGGCGGACTTCGTCGAGACGATCGAGCGGATCGTGCACGGCGGTTCGGTCGTGGACCCGAGCCTCGTCAAGGAGCTGTTCGTGGCGCGCCGCCGGGACGACCCGCTCGACCTTCTCACCCAGCGCGAGCGCGAGGTGCTCGCCCTGATGGCGGAGGGACGCTCCAACGCGGGCATCGGCCGCCAGCTCTGGGTCACCGAGGGCACCGTCGAAAAGCACGTGCACAGCATCTTCTCGAGGATGCGGCTACCCGAGACCGGGGACGACCACCGGCGTGTGCTCGCCGTCCTGGCCTTCCTCGAAGCGCGCTAGAACGCCTGGCGGGTCACGGCGACCCGCCGTCGCGGTCCTGTCCGGTCGACCCGTCCAACGACCCCGGCGGGTGGCTCAGGAGCTCGCGGATCGCCGTCCCGGAAAGGGCGGACTTCGGCAGGAATCCGATGGCCGGGCTGTCCGCGATCATCTCCATGAAGTCCTTCTCGGCGTAGGCGGAGATCAGGATGATCCGCGGCGGATGGGAGGACTCGGTGAGCCGCCTCGCGACGTCGAAGCCGCTTTCCTGGCCGAGGTCGATGTCCACGAGCGCCACATCGGGACGGGCCTCGTCGACCCGCAGGACGGCGTCGGCGGCGGTCGCGGCCACGCCGACGACGGCGAATCCCTCCCGTTGGAGCAACTCGCGCGCGACCACCAGGAAGTGATCGCTGTCGTCGATGATGAGGCAGCGTGTCGCCATGGCTCCAGGATCCCAGCTCAACGCCGCCGGGGCATTGCAGTTAACCCGAATGCCCGGGGGCCGCTGGCAGGGGCCCGGAATGCATGCTGCCTGCGCAGACGGCGGGTCCGGCGGGTGCCAGGGTTGAACCGTCAGCGGCTCTCCGGGCGGTGGCCGACGCGTCGGCGCCGGAGAGCGGAAAGGGAACAACCGGCCAGAAGCGAAGTGACCACCATGTGCCTGCACATCCCCGCGTGCCCGTCCGCGGACGCCGTCGACCACGATGCCGCCTGCCTTGTCGCCTACCACCCGGAGCAGGGATGGGGCCTGCTCTGCAACGGTGTGATCGTCTTCGACGACACCGGAGAGCTGCTGCCCGACGGGCGCGTCGTTCCGGCCCACCAGAGCGACCACATCCAGGCGGCGTGAGCCGGATCCCCCTCTCGGACATCGCGACAGGGAGGCCGCACCGAGTGGAGCAAAGCCACACAGAGTAGCCTCATGTGTACGTTCGGTGGGTGGTGGTCCTTTCCGGACCAGCGGAACCTCGGGGTGGCGCGTGAGGAGGGGGCGGCGATGGCGGAGCCCGACCAGGGTGCGATCCCGCAGCCGGTGCTGAGCCCGCTGACGAGGGCGGCGATCTTCCTCGTGGTCACGGTCGACCCCGGCGGCGAGTCGGTCGCGCGGGAGTTGTTGGCCGATGTGCCGGCGTTGCAGCGGGCCGTCGGTTTCCGGGCGCCGGAGGGCGCGCTGAGCTGTGTCGCCGCGATCGGGTCGCAGGCGTGGGACCGGCTGTTCGGCGGGCCGCGCCCGGCCGGGCTGCATCCCTTCCGTGAGCTGGCCGGCCCCGTCCACCACGCGGTGCGCACCCCCGGCGACCTGCTGTTCCACATCCGGGCCCAGCGGCTGGACCTGTGCTTCGGACTGGCGTCCCAGATCATGGATCGGCTGCGCGGCGCGGTGACCGTCCAGGACGAGGTCCATGGATTCAAGTACTTCGACGTACGCGACCTGCTCGGTTTCGTCGACGGGACCGAGAACCCGGTCGGCCCGGTGGCGGGCGCGGCGGTTCTGATCGGTGACGAGGACCCGGACTTCGCGGGCGGGAGCTACGTGATCGTACAGAAGTACCTGCACGATCTGCGGGCGTGGAACGCACTGCCCGTCGAGGCCCAGGAAAGGGTGATCGGCCGCACGAAATTGTCCGACATCGAGCTGGACGACGCCGTCAAACCGGCCGACTCCCATGTCGCGCTGACCACGATCGTCGACCCTGACGGCACCGAGCGGCAGATCCTGCGGGACAACATGCCCTTCGGGGCCGTAGGGCCCGGCGAGTTCGGCACGTACTTCATCGGCTACTCCCGCACGCCGGAGGTCACCGAGCGGATGCTGGAGCGGATGTTCCTGGGCGCCCCGCCGGCGAGCCACGACCGGATCCTGGACTTCTCCACCGCGGTGACCGGCACCCTGTTCTTCGTCCCGAGCGCCGACCTCCTCGACGACCTGCCCGACGCGCCCTGCGGTACCGCCGTGACCGACGCCGTGACCGACGCGGGGGCGGAAGCGGCCGAGTCCGCGTCTGATGTCCGGCCCGCGTCCGAGGGGTCCCTGGGGATCGGCGATCTGAAAGGGAGCGGCGCCCGATGAACAATCTGCACCGTGAACTGGCCCCGATCTCCGCCGCGGCCTGGGCCGACCTGGAGGACGAGGCGCGGCGCACGTTCGAGCGCCACGTGGCCGGCCGCCGCGTCGTCGACGTCCCCGGCCCCGGCGGTGTCCAGCTGTCGGCGGTCGCCACCGGACACCTGGAAGCGATCGACCCTCCCGCCGAGGGCGTCGTCGCTCACGCGCGCCGCTCTCAGTCCCTCGTCGAATTGCGGGTGCCGTTCACGGTCGAACGGCAGCAGGTGGACGACGTCGAGCGCGGAGCCAAGGACGCGGACTGGCAGCCCGTCAAGGACGCGGCGCGCAGGATCGCCTTCGCCGAGGACCGTGTGATCTTCGAGGGGTACGCCGCGGCCGGTGTCACCGGCATCCGCGACGGCTCCTCCAACCCGGCGATCACCTTGCCGTCCGAGGCGCGCGACTATCCCGAGGCCGTCAGCCGGGCGGTGACCGCTCTCCGGCTGGCGGGCGTCGGCGGCCCGTACACCCTGGCTCTCAGCGCCGACGCCTACACCGCGGTGAGCGAGACATCCGACCACGGCTATCCGATCCACGAGCACATCGCCCGGCTGCTGGACGGCCGGATCGTCTGGGCGCCCGCCATCGACGGGGCCTTCCTGCTGTCCACCCGCGGCGGAGACTTCGAGCTGCGCATCGGGCAGGACGTCTCGATCGGCTACCTGTCCCACGACGCCACGAGCATCCGGCTGTACTTCCAGGAAACGCTGACCTTCCTCCTGTACACCGGAGAGGCCGCGGTGGCGCTCACGGCGTCGTCCCGGCCCGCCGGTTGACGACACGTCCGCGCGACACCGCTCGGTCGGCCGCTCTGACGACGGGGTGGCGCGCGGACCCGCGGTGCAGGACCAGCACGGCGATGTCGTCTCGGGGGTTGCCCCCGGTGAAACGGGCCAGATCGGCGCGGAGCGTCGCGGCGAGCCGGTCCGGCGGCACGTCGGCCCACCGGCGCAGCCGCGCCCCGAGGGGATAGAAGTCGCCGTTCCCGTCGCGGGCCTCGGTGACGCCGTCGGTGCACAGCAGGAGCGTCGCCTCGTGCGGGAAGGCGAACCGCTCCACGACGTGCGGCTCCCGCGAGAGCCGCCCGAGCCCGAGAGGCACCCCGGTGCCGGGCAGGGCCACCGGCTCCGCGTGGCCGGCGCGCAGCAGGTACGGGGGGATGTGGCCGCAGTTGACGGTCTGCACCTTCGTCCCGCTGTCGATGTCGATGATGAGTGCGGTCACGAACCGTTCCGGCTCGCCCGTCTGCATGGCGAAGTAGTTGTGCCGCGTGACCGCGCTCTCCAGCGTGTCCACGATCACGGTGAGCGCGGGTTCGCGATGGGCCGCCTCCCGGAAGGCGCCGAGGACGGCGAAGGCGGTGCCGATCGCGGGCAGTCCCTTGCCCTGGACGTCGGCGATCAGCACCCGGGTTCCGTACGGCGACGCCGCCACCTCGTAGATGTCGCCGCCGACCATGCTGTCCTCCTCGACCGGCTGGTAGACGCCGTCGACCACGACCTCTTCCGTGCGTACGGGGAGCGGGCGGAGCAGTTGCCGTTGCAGGGCCGCGGCGGCGGAGCGCAGCCGGGTGACCTCCTCGTCCCGGTGTATCCGGTACCGGCAGCCGATGACGCTCAGCGCGCCGAAACCCGCGGTGAAGACCATCGCGATCACGTTGTCGGCGAGACTGCCGCCGACATACGCGGCGGAGCCCACGACCGTGAGGGTCACCCACACCGACGCGACCACGGTCTGCCGTACCGTGCCGATGCCCGCGATGAAGGCGGGAAGGAAGATGAGCAGTGGCGCCAGCCGTATGCCGGCTCCCGTGAGCAGGTCGAGCACGACGATGACCGTGGTGAGACCCAGGAGCCACATCGCGAGCACGACGGCCGAGGGGAAGGTCCGCGCTCCCGGCTCGCCCGCGCGCGGCGCGCCGGTCACGCCGCCGGGCCCGTCCTCGTCGCGCATGGCGGCTCCTTTCCCTCCTTCTCATGGGCGCCGGGCGAGCCACGATCCGCCCGCTTCCCCGGGTTCGTTCCCCTCCTGTCAGGATGCGCCGCCGGGAGGCGGCGCGGTAGGGCGGCCCGGCCCCGGAGCCGCCCACTCGCCGGACGTCAACCGGTACGGGACACCCGCTCCCGACTCGATCCGGGGCCGTGGACTCGCAGCGCCACCGCGATCAACGCGAGGCAGCCCGACGCAAGGAGGGCGCCGGCCGCGAGCATCGCCGTGTACGTGGTCACCGCGGACAGCGCCGCCAGAACGGCGGGCACGAGGAAGCCCGTGTAGGTGATGGCGTAGTAGACGCCGGTCAGTCCGGCCAGGTCCTCAGGGGTGGCGATGCGCTGCACCTCCAGCAGGCCGGAGACGACGGCGATGCCGTAGGCCGCGCCCAGCACCACCGCTCCGGCCGACCCCAGCCACGGCGACCGCGCGGCGGCGGTCGAGGCGGACACCGCCATACCGGCCGTCACGAGCGCCATCGCCGTCAGGACGGGCCGAGCCGTGGAGCGCCCGCCCAGCTTCTTGGCCAGCGGCTGGACCGCGACACCCGCGCCGAGCGTGAGCACGGTCAGGAGCGTGGCGTAGGCCAGGTCCCAGTGGCCGACACGGTCGGCGACCAGTTGTGGCGTCACCGCGTAGGCCACGCCCGCCGCGCCGAACACCCAGGGCGCCATCGGCACCACGACCCACAGGAACCGGCGGTGCCCGGCGGACGCTACTCGCAGATCCGCCCACAGGCTCCGGCGGCCCCCGGCCGGGTCCGCACGCGGGCGGGTCTCCGGCACCCGGGCCAGGCCGGCCAACGCGGGCAGGGCGACCGCCATGTGCACCAGGTAGGGCGTCACCATGGGCCACGGCCCCCACTGCGCCAGCACACCCGCCACTCCGGCGCCGAGCCCGAAGCCCGCGGTGAGCGCCAGCGAGGCCCGCCTGGCCCCCGCTCCGGCGTCCGCCACCGGGTCGAACGGGGCCTGCGACAGCTCCTTCACCCAGCTCGTGCCCACCGCCATGGCGACGCCGACGCCGACGCCCGTCAGCAGCCGCCCGGCGTAGAGGAACGTCTCGCCCGCCGCCCCCGCGGTCAGGACGACGCTCGCCAGCACTGACAGCGCCATCCCGGCCAGCATCAACGGCTTGCGTCCGTAGCGGTCGGACATCGGCCCGCCCACCAGCAGTCCCGGGACCAGCCCCACGACGTACGCCGCGAGGAAGGCGTCGACGGTCACCTCCGAATAGCCGCCGACCCGCCGGTACATCAGCAGCAACGGCGTGAACTGGTTGCCGCCCCACCCGCAGCCGAACATCGCCGCCGCCGCTAGCCACCAAGGCCGGGCGGGCGCGCTCATGGGGCCGGTCGCGGTCGCGATGCGCGCGTGGTCGTGGATCGTGCTCTTCATATCTCGTCGCCCGTCGTCTTCCCCGTCGCCTCGTGGTGGCGTCGCCTACGGCCGCCGGGCCGCGAACGCGCGGTGGGTGGCGTCGAGGTGGGCGCGCAGCGACTCCTCGAACCGCGGGACGTCACGGCCGGCGATGGCGTCGACCAGCGCGCCGTGCTCCCTGACCAGCACCGCCAGCCGTTCGGGCCGGGGCTGCAGGGCCTGCGCCGCCATCCGCAGCTGGCGGTCGCCGAGAGAGGCGTAGAACCGCTCGGCCAGTCCGTTGCCGGACGCGGCGACGATCGCCAGGTGGAACGCCTGGTCGGCGCGGGCGAACGCCCCGGTGTCCAGACGCCTGGCCGGACCCGACTGCGCGCGCACGGTCTCCCGCAGCCGCTCGACCACCTGGCCGAGCGCGTCGTCGTCCAGCCGCAGCAGGCGGCGTGCCGCCGAGCACTCCAGCGCCTCGCGCAGTTCAATGACGTCCTCGGCCTCGCCGGGGGCCAGCGGCACGACCACCGCCCCACGCTTCGGGAAGAGCCGGAGCAGTTCCTCGGCCTGGAGGCGCAGGAACGCCTCCCGCACCGGCGTACGGCTCACCCCCACCTGCTCGGCGATCTCACCCTCGCTGATGAGCGTTCCGCCCTGCAGCCGCCCGCTCACGATGAGCTCCTTGGTGAAGTCGTACGCCCGGTCCGCCGCCGGGAGCGGGGCCGTCGCCGCCCCGTGCCGCGCGTCCGCCATCGCCGCGCTCCTCCCATTCATAGATACAAGATAGATGCATGAAGGATACAGGCCGCCCCCTTCATGGCCGCCGGGACCCTGCTCGATCCGTCGGATACACTGCGTACAAATGTCGGACATCTATACGGAAATGGGAGCGGTGTTGCCACGGATGACGGCACCGGTGCGGCAGGAGCCGCTGGTCATGCAGCTCTGCGAGAGGTTCCGGACCCTGATCGACGACGGAACCTGGCCGATCGGATCCAGGATCCCGGGCGAGAACCAGTTGGCATCCGACCTCGGCGTCAGCCGCGGGACCGTCCGTGAGGCCCTGCGGGCCCTGAGCATGGCGGGCCTGCTGGAGCCGCGCGTCGGCGACGGCACCTACGTACGCGCCAAGGACGAACTCGCGGCCATCATCACCCGCGATCAGCGAGGCGACGAGCTGGGGGACACCCTGGACGTGCGGTCGATCCTGGAGACCGCCGCCGCGGTCCGGGCCGCCCGCCATCGCACCGAAGAGGACATCCGCGCGTTGCGCCGCGCGCTGGCCGACCGCGCCACGGCCGCCGTCGCCCTGGACGTGGACGCCTACGTGGAGGCGGACGCCGCCTTCCACCGCGCACTGATGCGCGCCGGCGGCAACCCCCTGCTCCTGCGGCTGTACGAGGCGGTCAACGAGAGCATGGTCGCCTCCATCCGGCGGACCACGTCGCTTCCCGAGGACCCCCAGTTGGGCGCGCTCCATGAGGCGCTCGCGGACGCCGTCGAGGCGGGCAGCGCCGACCGGGCGGGCGTCTGCGCCGCCGAACTGTTCCGAGAGGTCGAGTTCCTCAGTGCCGTCTCCGGGGAGCCGTCGTGACCTTCCGCGTCTCCGCCGGCTCGACCGCTTCCGCGCCCGACTCCTCCGGTACGGGCCACTCCGGCATGGGCCACTCGGGCACGGGCCGCTCCGGCACCGGGCACGCGGCTCTGAAGCTCGTGGCCGTCCTGCTCGTGGCCGGGTGCCTGCGCCCGGCCCTGACCTCCGTCGGTCCGGTCCTCGACATGATCGGCGCCGACACGGGTCTGGGGACCACCGCGCTCGGTGTCCTCGGCGCGCTTCCGCTGTTGGCCTTCGCCGTCCTGTCCCCCCTCGTCCACGTGCCCGGCCAGCGCTTCGGCGCGGAACGCGTGGTCCTGTGGGCGCTGGCCGCGCTGGCGGTCGGCATCGTCGTCCGCTCGCTCCCCGGCGCCGCCTGGCTGTGGGCCGGAACCGCCCTGGTCGGCGCGGCGATCGCCGTCGGCAACGTGCTCGTCCCCTCGATCGTCAAACGCGACCATCCCGGCGCCGTCTCGCGGGTCACCGGCGGCTACACGTCCGTCATGACCGGCTTCGCGGCTCTCGCGTCAGGTGTCGCCGTCCCGATCGCCGTGGCGACCGGGGACGGCTGGCGGTGGTCACTGGCCGTCTGGGCCGGCCCCGCGGTCGTGGCCGCGGCGGTCTGGGCGGTGCGCATGCGCGGTACGCGCGCCCGAGCGGCCGCCGCCTCGGCCGCGGCGGCGGCTCCGGACGCTCCGGCCGTACGGGAAAGGCCCGTCTGGAGGTCGGCGATCGCGTGGCAGGTGACGTTGTTCATGGGCCTGCAGTCGACGGCCTTCTACCTCCTGGTCACCTGGCTGCCCACGATCGAGACGGCGCGAGGCGTGAACGCGGGCGCGGCCGGTTGGTACCTCTTCCTCTTCCAGGCCGTCGGCATCGTCTCGGGGCTGGCGGTGACCGCCGTCATGGGCCGCAGGGCGGACCAGCGCGCGGTCGGTGCGCTGGTCAGCGTTCCGATGGCGGCCGCGATGGCCGGCATGCTGTGGGCTCCCGACTGGAGCCCGGTGTGGGCCGTCATCGCGGGAATCAGCTCCGGCAGCTCCATCGTCGTCGCCCTCGCCCTCATCGGTCTGCGCACCCGGACCTTCCTGCACACCGCGAAGCTGTCGGGCATGGCCCAGTCGGTGGGCTACCTGCTCGCCGCCACCGGCCCGATCGCCGCCGGATGGCTCGCCGACAGCAGCGGCTCCTGGACCCCCGTGCTCGCTCTCATCGCCGTGGTCGCGCTCGCGCAGGCGTGTGTCGCGCTCTGGGCGGGGCGGGACCGCTACACCCATCCCGAACCCGTGAACGCCTAGCCGACGTCGACGCCGACGCGGCGGGAGCGTTGCCGGCCCGGATGGCCGTTGCGGGTCCGGCGAGCCGCGCGTGTGGCCCGATGGCGGGGGAGTCAGCCTCCGATCAGGGTGAAGGGGATGCTCGCCCGGACGACGCCGTTGATGACGATCTCCAGGAGGCGGGGTCCGGGAGGCTCGCTCCTGGTCGTGACGGGCCGGAACGAGTGGGATCTCGTCACCGTGAACGTCTGTCCGGAATCGGTGGCCGTACGCTCGCCGAGGTGGAAGACCCGCCGGGATCCGTCGCGGCGCACCGCGTATCTGAGGACGAGCGGGCCGGAGGACTCGGCGACGAGGGTGGCGGTGAACCGCAGCAACCCGCCCACGGCCACCTGCTCCGTCTCCAGGACGAGCGCGTCGACGGATCCGCTGCCCGGAGTGGCTCCCACCAGGTGCAGCGCGCCCGGATGTCCGGCGCGCAGCAGTCCGCGTACCGCGTGGCGCAGCACCCTCTCGACGTGTGAGCCGCCTTCGGTACGCCAGCGGTCGAGCAGCCGGACCGCGGGTTCGGGATGGTCCTTGGAGAGGTCGTTGACGTGGTTGGCCACCGAGCGGCGCACGTATTCGCTGGGATCCTCGCGCAGCAGGTCGAGGATCGGCAGTGTCGGCCCCGGCTCCATCAGCCACCGCACGCGTGAGCCCCAGGGGAGCCGGGGACGCGACCCCTCGGAGGCGAGCCGCCGCAGGTGCTCGTCGCCGGACTCGGCCCAGCCGTGCATGATCTTCAAAGCGTCGTCCCGGTATCGGTCCAGGTAGGGCCGTACCGCGAACTCGCCGGTCGAATAGGGCGTCAGCACGGCGATCGTGGCCATCGCCTCGTCGAGATGGTCGAGCCCGTGCCTTCCCACGTAGTCGGTGGCCGGCCAGCCGCTCCACATGTCGAGCCGGACCCGGTTCACCGTCTCTCGCAGAACCTCGGCCGCCTGGGGGAACGGCAGCGCCAGCGCCTCGTGCAGCGCCGATGAGACATGGCGGACACGGTCCTTGAGCTCCAGCTCGTCGAGCCCCGCGGTCGCCGCCGACACGAAACGATCGTGCGGGAAGGGCGCCCAGGACGCCGCCACGCCGTCGGCGAGCAGCGCCACGGACTCGTCGTTGATCATCGCTTTCAATGGTTGGGCCACGGGCGGCACTCTGCCAGGCGGCACCGACATTCCGGGGCCGGTCCCGGCCGCGGTGCCGTCCCGGTGTTCGTCCTCGTCTCACTGCCGACCAGCCGGCTCAGGTTCGGGCTCGTCGGACTCAGCGACCGTGTCCAGGCGCTCGGCGGCACGATCGAGGTCGCGCGCCCGCCTCGGTAACCGGCCTGACCGGGGGAGGGAAGGCGGGGGTCGGTCTGGTGCATGATGCCCTTTACCGGTGGGGCCAC